>DMHJ01000245.1 GCA_003449495.1 Clostridiales bacterium UBA8153 | reverse complement strand
TGGCTGCCGGCGGTGGCTTGCTCCCTTGGTCAAGCCGCGCACCGGCAAGAGTCATGGGCAGTAGTTTGCCGGTATCCGGCCGGCCCGGGCCGTCCGCGGCACTCCCGGCCCGGCGCGAAGGCGGTGATGCCACCCCTACCCGTCTCCGCTGGCTGAGGTGCCCGCGCCTGGGCCCCGCTACGGCCGGTGCCAGCCCCCGGCCGGCTGCCCGGCGGGCAAGCCCGGGGACCGTCACTCTCACCGCCGGATCCCTTCTGAGTACGGCAGCGGGCGAAGTGTGGGTGGGTTACCGGGAGCGGTAGTGGACTCGCGTGCGCGGCACCAGAGTACGGTGGGGCCCGTCCGGTTTCAGCGATACCGGCCCGGTGGCGCCGGGCTGGCGGGGTAGTGGGGGTGGTCTTTCCGTAGGGCAACCGGTGCGTTTCTTGTCCCCCGGTCAGAACGCGCAGACCGCGCAGAAGGGCGACGGGATCCCGGCGGCAGCAGTGCCGGCCGGAGCATCGGGAGGTTCAAGGAGGCGCCGCACCCAAAAAGGGGTTTTCGCGCTCCATTACGGTATAGGGCGGGGCATAAGTAAGGGGTAGAGGGCGACTGCCTTCCGGGTAGGCCGGAGCCTCCCGGGTTCACCAGGGGGGAACCGGGAGGCTCCAGGTACGGGCGGGGGCCGTCCGGGGTTAGAACCTAAGGCGTACGCTTGGTGATCACCCGCAGGCTATAGATTTTGCCGTCACTCAGGCGTGCGCTGACCACATCACCGGCAGAGAGCTCTCTCATGGTGAGTACGGTTTCGCCATATACCAGCACCGCGCCGGGCACCAGCACGCCGGGGATTGCCTGCTCATTCTCTGGTTTGACGCTCAGGGTTCCGGCGCGGAAGTCAATGACCATGATCATACCCGTCACCAGCGTTCGGTCGACGATGCGGATGGCGGTAACCCGGTCCCGGCGCACACTGACCTTCGCCGTGTCTTCCCGGGCAACAGCATCAAGGGCCAACGGTGCTCCCCGGTAGCTGGCAGTGGCAGTGCCCGCCAGCTCCAAACGGATAGGTTGGTTGCCGGCGGCAGTGAGCAGGCTCAGCCACCACACCCCGTCCGTCCGCACCAGTGCGCTCACGATGCCCAAAAGCTCCGTGACCCGGGCCTGGGCCTGCACCGTCTGCACCAACTGGCCCCGCACCGTCAAGGTAGCCTGGTCTCTTACGCGCAGGTCGGCTAAGGTGGCAGTCTGGCCGTCCAAGGTAATAACGGCGTGCTCAGAGAGGCGTAGCGGATAGCCGTCGTCCAGGGTCACCGTAGCCTGGCCCAGGGCGGTGATCTGGCCGGTGACGGTAGTGGCACCCGCCAGGGTCAGCCTGGCCACGATGCGCACGGCCGTGACCAGCTGGCGGCTGATGGTCAGGCGGACGATATCGCCCTGTAGCAGCTCGGCGAAGGCAATGACTTGGTCGTTGTGCCTGACGACGACACCTGGAGCCGCCACCAAGGTCTTATCGGTGCCCCGAGCCGAGAGTAGCTTCAGATGGAGTGGCTCTCCGGTGTGCACGGCGATGATGATGCCTGCGGTGTGTTGGACCTTGCTTTCGGCTTCAATTTCGGTCACCACTCCGGCCGCGATGACGAGTTCAACCTCATCACCCACCTGCAGGTCATCCCAGGTGGCCGGGGCGTCGTTCAAGGTGATGGTCACGTTCGGGCCGACGGTGAAGGTCAGGACTGGCGCTTCATCGTCATCATCGTCATCATCGTCCTCTGGCCGCACCCGGATCTCACCGGGAGCCAGGGCGACGATGGTACCCTCTACCTCGCGTGCGGACACGGCGGTGATGGAGGCCACGTCCCCTTCACCATCCAGCACCACCTTCACGACGAACCCTACTTCCAGGTCCGTATAGGCCTCATGCTCGCCGTCGATGGTCACCACGATTTCCTCCGCCAGGGGATACGCTGTGACGTCT
The DNA here is from genome assembly GCA_003449495.1 of Clostridiales bacterium UBA8153. Lineage (GTDB taxonomy): Bacteria > Bacillota > Sulfobacillia > UBA8153 > UBA8153 > UBA8153. Next base: position 854 of record DMHJ01000245.1, on the reverse strand, counting down.
ATGGTGATGTGGCTAGGGGTCATGACGGTGATGGTGCCTCTGATGGTGACGCCCACTTCCCGGTCGGCCAAGCGGTCAATGAGGGCGGCCATCTCGGCCCGGGACAGCGACCGTTCGGGCTTGAACGATCCGTCCTCGTAGCCGGAGATGAGTCGCGCCTTGAAAGCTGCGGCAATGTACCCGGCCAGTTCCTTGGGGATCTTACGCGCATCGGTGAAGCGCAACTCCTCATCGATGGGCTCAAGACCGGCCGCCTTGGCCAACAGCACGGCGGCCAGTAGGCGGGAGGCGGAAGCGTTGGGCTTAAGCTCATCCAGGTCGATGAGTCCCCTTCTGCCCGCCAGCGCCAGGTACCCGGAGGCCCAGCGCACCGCCTGGATGCCGGGTAGTGCGGGGACGTCCTCGATCTTCCGGGCTTCATCTTCCAGGTCCAGCGCCCGGATGACCATGGCCACCACCTCGGCCTGCCTCACGGCGGCCTGGGGGTTGAAATTGCCCTGCCCGACGCCCCGTACCAGGCCCCGGGCCTTGGCCCGGGCCACATAGCCGGTGGCCCACGGCGACTCGTCCATGTCGTCAAAGGGTAGGGTGCGCTGGGTGCGCCCGGGTGGTCCCACCATGCTCAGTTGACCCGAACGTCCTCTCCCCCGGCCCCGGGAGCCGGCCAGAGTGACGGCGGGCAAGGTCAGCACCATCAACACGGCGGTGATTAGGGCAACGACTCTTTTCATCATACATCCCTCCACGTCTGCCTTGTGCCCATCCTATCGTCGCCTAAAGGCCGTTTCTGACCGTGCCCGGTGCATTTTGGGTCTTTCGCCCTAACCGGTAGGGACCGGCACACTAGCCGGTGC
>DMHJ01000249.1:542-5839 GCA_003449495.1 Clostridiales bacterium UBA8153 | reverse complement strand
TGCGGTGCTTGCCGGCAGAGTAGTAGCGGACCCGGTCTTGTTCATCCACAAAAGTGAGGTCCAGCGGCAGGTGCTTCAGCAGCCGGTTGACCTGGATAGGCTCCAGCTGCCCGGTGTCCAGGTCAAGGCCGGATGGTGGGACTGCAGCGACCCGTTCCGGCACCACCGCGGACGGCCGCCCTCGGGTGTGACGAAACTGTAGCCGATGTCGTCTTCACCTTTCCTGACTTCCCGCCATTCTCCCTCATTCAACGTCTGCAGGGCCATGGGAAACAGGAGGTGCTCCTCTTTGCAGATCATGCCGTCCATCTCGCCCAAAAGCACCTGCAGGCGTTGGGTCAAGCGCAGCCCGTCGTCACTCTCGGCCAGACTTCGCACCTCTTTGAGCATCCCCCGGATCTGGTCGTGGATTCCCCACATGACTTTGGGCGGCCCGGCGATACCCTTCCGTTCCAGCGCGGGGAACAGCTGGTACTCCTTGCGGAGGTAGTGCTTCTCCATTTCGCCCAAGCGCACCAGTCGCTCGCGGATAGTCTCGCGATTGTGCTCCACGTGCATTCCGCCCATGAGGGTCCGCAGTTCCGCAATGAGCCGGCCGGCGGCCCGGTTCTCCAGCTGCAAAGTGCGCACCGGATGACCCGGGGCCGTCTTCAACGGTTCCTGCCGGCCGAGGGCATCCCGGAATAGATCGGTGTGGACGTGACACAACCGTTTGACCTCGGAGACCGGCATGCCTTCCTTGATGAGGGCGTCCTCCATTTCGGCTATCTCCGACGGGCTGACGTTCTGGATCAGCCGCTCAAACCTGGCCTTTACCTCGCCGAATTCGGTGCCTCCGTGCAGGTCGCGGATGATCTCTTTCAGGATCCGCCGCCTCGCTTCCTTGGCCTGCAGCACCCCGGTCATGATATCGCCCCCTGGTTATGAGGATGCGGTAACGTAGACTGCCAGATCGGCGGCGAGAACCCGCCGTCTGCCACCACGGCCCCTCCCCGCAGATGGTAGCCTGCTCCGACCGTTGCCGCTCATGCCAGACCCGGTGCCGGCGCCTGCCACCCGTCGTCTATTCTGAGCTGCCCTTCTGCACCCCGGGCGCTACGCGCGGCGCTTGGCCAAGAGCTTCGCGTCGTACTCGCCGACCCGCGCGTACTCTCTCTCCCAGAACGCCGGATGCTGCATGGCCCCAAGATCCTCCCGGGCATAGCCAAACGGTAGCCAGTCCTTCTCCTTTTGGGCAAACAGCCGCGCCTTAGCCTCCCGGCCCCGGCAGTCGTACACGTGATCAGGCACGGCGTGGCGGAACACGTCCCGGGCCCAGCCTTCCAGCACTGAGGGCGTGATTTCGGGGCTCCTCCGCTCCAAGTCCTCCATGACCGAAGGGTAGCGGTCGAACCCATCGGTGGCGACGGTGACCACGTTTTCGCCCGGCCCCAGCCCCAGCTGCTTGGCCAGCTTGATGGCGCCGAGGATGTTGCAGACTCCGGAGACCCCGAAACTGTCGCGCAGGGCTGCGGCCTCTGCTTCCCCAACGCCCCAGTCGGCCAGCACCCCGCCACCGTCCCGCAAGACCTTAAGGCCTTTGACCGCATGGTCGTCGTGGATTAAGATAACAAAATCGGTGTTGAGGACGTTATGGATAAGCGTGCACATCTTGTCCCCGATACCCTCGATGCGATGGTGACCCCGTCCGCCGGTGGCCAGCGTGGGGCATTCGTATGGTTCCAGGGCCGCCACCTTGGCACCGGGAAAGGTCGCCTTAATCTCATCGCCGGCGGCCAGCGTTCCCGCCGAGCCGGGGGCGGCGGCAAAACCGGCGATGGCACCGTTCCCCCAACCCTTGGCCGCCTCGATGGCCGAGCGCCCGGTCACGTACCGGTGAAAACGATAGTTGGGGAACAGCTCGAACTGGGCCAAGGTCCGGTTGTGCGGGTCCTTCGCCAGTTGTTGCGTGCGTTCCAGCGTAAGGATGACATCGGACTCGGTGCCGGGGGTAAGCTCCAGCTCCCCCCCGTAGGCCCGGATGCGCTGGTACCGCTCCCGGCTCATGCCGTCGGGCATGATGATGATGGCCCGGTAACCCAGCAGGCGACAGACGTAAGCGACGCCGATCCCGAAATTGCCGGTAGAGGGCCCGAGGATGGTGTGACGGCCGGGGATGATGGTTCCGTCCAGCCACCCTTCCATGAGAGTGGTGTAGGCCGGGCCCACTTTGTGGGATCCCGAGGGGAAGCCGGCGCCCAAGAGCACGATGATATTGGCCTCCACGCCGGTTAGGGCCGGGGGCAGGACCGTCGCCCGCACGCGCCCCTCCGGGTCCTTCCAGGTTATGTTGAACAGGTTGACGGGATCCAGCTCGTCCACGCCGGCGGCCTGCCGGGCCCGGGCGAGCAGATCGGGCTCAACCCGTTCGGGATACAGCATCTCCTCATAGCTGGGGCCGAAATATCCTGCCATGGGGCTGGTCCAGGCAAGCGATGGGGGCCGGCCCCCTACCGGTCACCCGGACCAGGTCTTCGCTCCTTTCCACGTGTGCACTCGGCTACCTGAAGGACGCCTTACGCCGGCTCGCGACGGCCTTAGACGTGCCTTCCGGTGCCCGGGGACGTATTCTCGCCGGGGCTGCCAAGTCCTTCCCCGTAGTCACCCCGGGGGGCCGGCGCCCAGTGGCCGCCGCAGCGTCACCGGCCATCGCCGCCGGCCGCGGGATAGTCTCCGGCGCATAGGGTCAGGATCGATGGATCGGCCGCCTCAGGAGGCGAGACCGCGGGTTCCCCGACTACTCCCCGCAACTTCCGTGTCCCGGCGGTGGCCGGCTGTACCCAGGCCGGGCCGGGAAGGAGAACCGGTACATGAACTCTACCGGCCCCTCGCCCGCCTGGATGGCGCCGGTGAACGGCCCGGCAGGGATGGCGGCCATACGGAATATGCTGTACAATGGTGGGTATGGAGGATTCGCCATGCGGGGAGGACGCCCATGCAGTACCGGAAATTCGGCAGCTTGGATTTTGATGTGTCGCTTCTGGGCTTTGGCTGCATGCGCCTGCCCGTTCTGGACGGCGACGCATCCCGCATCGATGAAGCGCGGGCCATACCCTTATTGCGCCACGGCATCGACTGCGGCGTCAACTACATCGACACCGCCTACGGTTACCACGGCGGCAAGAGCGAGGAGTTCGTAGGCCGGGCCCTGCAGGATGGGTACCGGGAACGGGTGCGCGTGGCCACCAAGCTGCCCACCTACCGCTGCAAAGAGCCCGGGGATCCCGGCCGCCTCTTACACGAGCAGCTGGAGCGGCTGGGAACCGGCCACATCGACTTCTATTTGCTCCACGGCCTGGACGGCCGGGACTGGGAACAGCTGCAAGGCCTTGACATCTGCCGGTGGTTGGACTCCGCCATGGCGGGAGGGTCCATCGGCCATGCCGGCTTTTCCTTTCATGGAGCTGCGGACAGCTTCGAGTCCATCATCGACGCCTACCCGTGGGCGTTCTGCCAGATCCAGCTGAACTACATGGATGTCGAATACCAGGCCGGGCTACGGGGCCTGCGCTACGCGGGCGCCCGGGGCATTCCCGTGGTGGTCATGGAACCCCTCAAGGGGGGCAAACTGGCCGCCCGGCCCCCCCGGGACATCCAGGCCATCTGGGATGGTGCCGCCCGCCAGCGGACGCCGGCGGACTGGGCACTGAGGTGGGTGTGCAACTTCCCGGAGGTCGCGTGCGTGCTGAGCGGTATGAACAGCCTGGAGCAGCTGGAGGAGAACCTGGCCACGGTGGAAGCTGCCTTCCCGCATCACCTGACCGGCCCGGAGCTGGAGCGGTTTGACCGGGTCCGGGAAGCCTACGCCCGCCGCATCCAGGTGGCCTGCACCGATTGCTCGTACTGCCTGCCCTGTCCCCAGGGGGTCGGCATCCCTCGCGTGTTCTCCCTGTACAACGATGGGTGCATGTACGAGACCACGGCCCAGTCGGCCCACTGGTACCAACGCCTGCTCGAGCATGGCCGGGGGGCACCGTCATGCACCGCTTGCGGTGAGTGCGAGACCAAGTGCCCCCAGGGGCTACCCATTATCCACCGGTTGCAGGATGCTCACTGCCGGCTGACCCGGGACGAAGCGTCCGAGCACTGACCGGCCCGGTTACGCCACCGACCGGCCGGGGGTCCGGCCTCTAGCCGCCGGAGACCACCCTGCCCCCAACTATGGTCATCTGTACCTTGAGGTCCTTGAGGGCGGGACCGGGCACCCGGTAGGGATCGGCATCCAGGACCACCATGTCGGCGAGCATGCCGGGAGCCAGCGTGCCCTTGACCTGCTCCTCAAAAGCCGCGTACGCTGCCCCGGTAGTGAAGGCGCGTAAGGTTTCATCGACGGTGAGTTTCTGTTCGGGCTTCCAGCCCCGGTCCGGGCGCCCGTCTAGGTCCTGCCGGGTTACCGCCGCATACAGTCCTAACAGCGGCGCGATGGGCTCCACCGGGCAGTCCGATCCGGCGGCCACCGCCACCCCGGACTGTAGGAACGTCTTCCAGGCATAAGCGGACTTGGCCCGCTCAGGTCCCACACGCCGGTCTGCCCAGCGCAGGTCGGTGGTGACGAATTTGGGCTGGATCTCGGCAATGGCACCGAGTTGGACGAAGCGGGGAAACAGCTCCGGCCGCATGATCTGGCAGTGGATGATGCGGTGCCGGCCCACCCGGGGTACTACCGCCTGGGCCTTGGCGATGGCAGCCAGGGAGAGCTCGATGGCCAAGTCGCCGATGGCGTGGATGGCCACCTGCATGCCCCCGGCATGGGCTCGCAGCACCAGGTCGTCCAAGACGCCGGTGTCCATGATCTGCACGCCCCGTTGACCGGGGCCGTCGCTGTAGTCGGCGGAAAGCAGCGCAGTGCTGGCCCCCAGGGAGCCGTCCATGAAGATCTTCACTGCGCCCAGCTTCAACCGGTCGTCACCGCTCCCGGTTCGCTTGGTGCTGGCCAGGATCTCGTCAAGGTCCGCCACTTGCGCATCCCAATACACCCGCAACGGCAGGTCCTGCCCATAGAGCACCCGGGTGTACATGGCCCAGCCGGCGGCAAAGCCTCCCCCGGGCCCGTCGCCCACCAGATCCCGGGTGGCCGTATCCCAACCGGCGGCAAAGCCCGCAAAGCCGTCGTTAGTGTGGACACTGGTCACGCCGGCGGCCAAGGCCGCGCGGATGGCCCGCTCCAGCGCAGCGGCCACCGCACCGGGCCCCGGGGCAGGCACGGCCCCCACCAGCAGCTGGCCGGCCGTTTCCCGGAAGATGCCGGTAGGTTCCCC
>DMHJ01000249.1:0-148 GCA_003449495.1 Clostridiales bacterium UBA8153 | reverse complement strand
CACGCCGGCCAGTTCCAGCACCCGGCTGGAAGCGACGCAGGCGTGCCCGCAGGCCCGCTTCAGCAGCACCGGCCGGCCGGGGGCCGCCTCATCCAGGTGGTAACGGGATGGGTAGACGCCTTCCACGAACAGCTCCTGGTCCATACCC
>DMHJ01000089.1:5469-9530 GCA_003449495.1 Clostridiales bacterium UBA8153 | reverse complement strand
AATCGCAAGCCCTCCTCTGGTGTCGGGGAGGTGGCCCAAGCCGTCGCCCTGGGGTCCCTCATGGGCGCCCGCGGCAACTCCGGGGTGATCCTCTCCCAGCTGTTCCGCGGCATGGCCGGGGCCCTGGACGCAAAGACCGCCGCCAGCCCCCAGGAGCTGGCCCAGGCCCTGCGCGAAGGCGTGGAAACCGCCTATAAAGCGGTGATGCGCCCGGTGGAGGGCACGATGCTCACCGTGGCCAAGGCAGCGGCCCACCGGGCCATGACCACCGCCCAGGCGGGCGGAGATATCCTCGCCGTGTGGGGAGCGGCACAAGAGGCCGCCCACCACACCCTGGCCCGTACTCCCGACCTTTTGCCCGTTCTGAAGCAAGCGGGCGTGGTCGATGCCGGCGGTAAGGGCCTGGTGTTTGTGTTCGACGCCGGGATGAACGCCCTGAACGGGCTGGAGGAAGCGGCGGTGACGGCCATCGCGCCAAAGCCGGTGGACTTCGTGGTCACCGAAGCCATGGGCGATATACGCTACCCTTACGATGCTCAGTTTCTCATCAAGTTCCAGGGCACGTCCGTGGATGAGCTGCGCTCCCGCCTGGAGGAGTATGGTGACTCGCTGCTGGTGGTGGGTTCCCCGGAATTGGCCCGGGTTCACATCCATACCGACCGGCCCGGCCAGGTGCTTTCCCTTTGCCTGGAATACGGGTCGTTATCCCAAGTCGTCATCGACAATATGCAGGAGCAGCACGCGAACCTGGTAGGTGCCGGAGTGCCGGCCCCGGACTCCCCGCCGGAGGCGGCCGTTCCGGCTCCACCGGCGGACCTCGGGATCGTGGGCGTGGCCTCCGGGGCCGGTCTGGTGGCGGTGTTCAAGAGCCTGGGCTTGGACCAGGTCATTGATGGGGGCCCCACCATGAATCCCAGCACCCAGGATGTGGCCGCCGCCGTCTCCAACACCAATGCCAAAAGGGTGATCTTTCTACCCAACAATGCCAATGTCATCCTCGCTGCCAAGCAGGCCAAGCGGCTGGTGGGACGCCGGATGTACATCGTCCCTACCCGCAACATACCCCAGGGCATTGCCGCCCTGCTGGCCATCAGGCACGATGCGGACATGGGAACCAACCTCAAGCGGGCGGCCAAGGCCGTCAAGGGCGTTAAGGCGGGTGAGGTGACCTATGCCGTGCGCAAGGGCAAGGTCGACGGTCATCACATCAACCCCGGCGATGTGTTGGGCATGCTCAACGGCGGCATCAAGGTGGCCGGAAGCGATCCCGGCCAGGTGCTGTACGACCTTCTGGAGATCATGGTCACCGAGCGGGACGAGCTGATCACGATTTTCGTGGGCCAAGCCATCGATGAAGATCAGGCCAAGGCCGTGGAGCGCCGGGTGGCGGAGCTCTACGGTTTCCTCGATGTGGAGGTCCGCCGGGGTGACCAGGAGCTTTATTACTTCATCGTCGCGGTGGAGTAGCTGCGGGATGGGGTGAGATGATGGGAGGGTACCCGCCTGGCGCTGCCAGGCTCGACCAGGGTCTGCAATACCTGAAGGGCGTCGGTCCCGCCCGGGCCCAGGCGCTGCAGCGCCTAGGCCTGGTTACCATCGCCCAGCTGCTGGAGCACTACCCCCGCCATCACGACGACCGCACCGTCCTCCGGCCCCTGTCCGAGTTACAGCTGGGGTGCAGGCAGACCTTCTCCGGGTGCGTCGTCTCGGTGAACGAGCTGATGCCACGGCCCGGCATGCATCTGGTCAAGGTAGGCATTTCCGATGGCACCGGCCTGGTGGTGGGAATCTGGTGGAACCAGCCCTACATCAAGCGGGCGTTCACCCGGGGAGCCCAGGTGGTAATGACCGGCCGGGTGGAGAACCGCTTTGGCGAGCTACAGGTGGACTCCCCTGAGTTCGAATTTCCCGACCGGGCCGCCAGCTTGAGCACCGGTCGTCTGGTCCCCATATATCCGCTGGGTGCGGGTCTGACCCAGCCCATGTTCCGCAAGATCGCCCATGCCGCTCTCCAGGGCTACGGCCAGGCGGTGCCGGAAGGGTTACCCGCCACCGTCAGGGACAGATTGGGATTGATCGAGGCCGGACAGGCCCTACGGGACATGCACTTTCCGCCCAACCTGGATGCGCTGGAACGGGCACGCCGCCGCCTGGCCTTTGAGGAGTTGTTCGTACTCCAGGTAGCCCTTTCCCAGTTCCGCAGGATGCACCGGGTCATGCGCCCGGGCATCTCCCATGGCCCTAACGGTGAGGCCGTGTGCAAGGTCCTGGCCGGGCTGCCCTTCCAGTTGACCGGGGCGCAACAACGCGTTACCGGGGAGATCTGGGCGGATATGGCCGGTCCGCTCCCGATGAACCGCCTGGTCCAAGGCGATGTGGGTTCGGGCAAGACGGTGGTGGCCGCCTTGGCCATGGCCAAGGCGGTGGACAGCGCCAGGCAGGCGGCGCTCATGGCGCCCACCGAGCTGTTGGCCGAACAGCACTACGCCAACCTGCGCAGCTACCTGGAGCCGGCGGGCATCCGCGTAGCCCTGCTTACGGGCAGCACCGGCAGGAGACGCCGGAGGGAACTGGCCAAGCAGCTGGCCGGGAACGGCCTGGAGGTGGTGGTGGGCACCCACGCACTCATCCAGGAACCGGTGGGCTTCTCCCGGCTGAGCCTGGCGGTGACCGATGAGCAACACCGCTTCGGTGTGCGCCAGCGCCTGGCTTTGCAGCAGAAGGGCCCATGCCCCGATGTGCTGGTGATGACGGCCACGCCCATTCCCCGCACCCTGGCGTTGACCATTTACGGGGATCTGGACATCTCGTCCATTGACGAATTGCCGCCGGGCCGCCGGCCCGTAAAGACCTTCTGGCGCACCCAGGACCGCCGGATGCTGGTGTATAGGTTCCTCCGGGAGCAAGTGGAGGCGGGCGGCCAAGCTTACGTGGTCTGCCCGCTGGTGAGCGAGTCGCCCAAGCTGGAGGATCTGGCCGCCACCGAGTTGGCCCGGGAGCTATCCGGCGGCCCCCTGCGGGGCCTGCAGGTCGGGCTGCTCCACGGCCGCCTGCCGTCAAAGACTAAGAATGCCACCATGCAGGCATTCCGTGAGGGCCAGCTCCAAGTCCTGGTCTGCACTACCGTCATTGAGGTGGGAGTGGACGTGCCCAACGCCAACGTCCTGGTAGTGGAAGGCGCAGACCGGTTCGGCCTATCCCAGCTCCACCAGCTGCGGGGGCGGGTGGGGCGGGGACGGCAGCAGTCGTACTGCATCCTCTTGGCGGAGCCGCGTACGGAACCGGCCCGGCAGCGTATGGACGTCATGGTTGGCGTATCCGACGGCTTCCGGTTGGCCGAGGAAGACTTAAGGTTGCGGGGGCCGGGGGAGTTCTTCGGCATCAGGCAGCACGGGGTGCCCGAGTTCAAAGTAGCCGACCTCTCCCGGGATCTGGGCATGGCGGAACTGGCCCGCGCGGAAGCCGCCGGCCTCCTGGCCGCCGACCCCATGCTCGCCCGGCCCGAGCACGCCGCGCTGCACGCCGCGGTGCTTTCCAGGTTTGGCGAAAAGTTCGGCCTGATGTTCAGTGGGTAAACGGGAAGACCGGGTGGGTGGGCCGTATGGCAATGGGAGCTCAGGGCTGTACATGACATGGGCAAGAATACCGGGATTGAAGCAGGTTGACTACAGCAAATGTGCTTGGAGCATGTCGAGGGAAGTGAAACCGACGGCACAGGGTGAGAGGACAAACCAGGTGTCATACCGGAAGGCCGCATGGCGCTGGACCAGTTCAAGTATGAACTCGCGGCCGATCTGGGGATCAATCCCCGGGCCAACTACTGGGGCGACCTCACATCCAGAGACTGCAGTACCGTTAGGAGGGCATGGGGTCCGCCGGATGATCCGGCCGGCCGAACAGAATCTGGACGGTCGCACCCCGAGGTAACGCCGGTAACACCGGGGTGGGCGGCGGCGCCCGCCCGCTTGGAGTTTCGCTGTAGAAAACCTAGGCGCTAGCGGTGGTTAATGCCGGGAGGCAGCGCATCGTTCAAGCCGGCTGCCAATGCCCTGGCCATGTCC
>DMHJ01000089.1:3497-5250 GCA_003449495.1 Clostridiales bacterium UBA8153 | reverse complement strand
GGGTGGGCGGCGGCGCCCGCCTACTTGGAGTTTCGCTGTAGAAAACCTAGGCGCTAGCGGTGGTTAATGCCGGGAGGCAGCGCATCGTTCAAGCCGGCCGCCAATGCCCTGGCCATGTCCTCGAGGTAGACATCGACCTCCTTGGGCGTCACCAGCAGTCGGCCCACGGTGGGACGGAGGCGCTCCTCCATGAGCGGATCCCGGTCGCTACCGGATAAGGAGACAGCTGGCCATGGAACTGCCGGCGCTCGCTCAGCCGGCGTACCAGCAGGTCGGTGGCATCGGCGGTGATGGTCAGGTGTGCACCACCGTAGGCACGCCCACGGCAATCACCGGGATGCCCAGGGTCTGCCGAAAGAGGGCATGGCGCCGGTTGCCCACCCCGGATCCCGGGTGAATGCCGGTGGCGGACAGCTGGATGCCGGCGACGATCCGCTCGCTGCGGTGGCCGGCCAGGATGTCGGTGGCGATGACCAGGGCCGGGCGGACCCTCCGGATCCTCCCGGCCATGATGTCGCTGCTCTCTATGCCGGCGGTACCCCGCACGCCGGGGGAAATGGCGCACGCCGGCCTCAGTCGGCGACCCAGATTTTCGGGGGTAGCGGGTGATGAGCCGGGTATCGACTACCCGGGTCCCAAAGCGTCGGGCGTGGCCTGCCAGTTGCCCAGGCCGATCGCGAGGACTTCTCCGCCGGTATCCAAGGGAGCCAGGTTCAGGGAGAGTGCACGGGCCAAGAGCTCCGCTGCCCTTTCTGGCCCAGCCTGGTCGCGAACCTTGAGCCCGGGAGCGTCGATGGCGGTAAGTGTTCCCCGGGGATTGCCCATGACCTATTCGCCTGTTGCTGAGAAGATATCCATGCGCGTGATGCCGTTGTCCCGCGCTTCCTTTCAGGCGACGCCCGGCAGATCGCGACCGTCCTTGCTGTCTAGGCGCTCGCTTTCCTCTAGGGCCAGGTCGGTGCGGGGATGGTATGCCGTAGCGAAGGCCAAAGGCCGATCTCCCCAACTTACGGGACCGCAGCTTTGGGCTACCTATGGGCGGGGCCCGGGCAATGAGGTGGCCAGCTCACGCTGGGGAATGGTTCCAGCCCGTAGTCACCAGGTACCCGGTAACCGGCCGGGCACGGTGGCACGAGACGCTGGCAGATCCGGCATGAGCTGGCCGGCAGACGGCGGGGAGAACGGCGGTGGGCGGGAAAATCGTGGCGCTGGTGGTGGCTGCGTTCTCCGGGGTGGCCATGGCGGTGCAGGGCTCCCTCAATGCCGTCTTGGGGAAACGTGCCGGTCTGCCGGAGGCGGTGTTCCTAGTCCCCATGCTGGGTACGCTGATGTTGGCGGCGCTGCCTTGGCCGGGCAGGGCCGGCAGAGGAAATCCAGCCAATCTCATGCAGGTGCCCTGGTAGCTCTGGCTGGGCGGGCCCTTGAGTGGGGTAATAGTGTACACTGTGGTCGCGAGCATTAACCGGGTGGACGTATCCTTTGCCACCACGGCCATCATCACCGGTCAGCTGCCTACTTCTCTCATCATCGACCAGCGGGGGCGGCGGGACTTGCCCCGCACTATGCTGGTGGAAACTACCCGGGCTTCTGCCGTTTGCCCTGGGAGTCAAACTCTTGCTGACCAGAGGAAATTGATAGAGGGTTTTCCATTCCGGTGGAGAAATGTCACCAAGGAAACCATTCCGGGAGGGAGCGCCATGTCCCACGAGAAGCGGCTGGTCAGGTACGTGGTAATTGCCGTGGCGATACTGGG
>DMHJ01000089.1:0-3078 GCA_003449495.1 Clostridiales bacterium UBA8153 | reverse complement strand
GGTGACCATCAATCGCTATGTGCGCAGCCAGTTCGCGGCGGCCCTGGCGGTTGCGGCGGAGCGCACCGGCTTGACGGTGGTAACTGCCAAGGACCATCCTTTGCACCAGCGGCTACGCAAGGAGATCAGGTGGCGCTGGGACACCGACACCCGGGAGTGGAAGTTCGAAGGCAGTTTCCCCTACCTGGCGGGATTGTACCGGGGGCTGCTCTGCACCGTGCGGGTGCCGTCCGGGGTGGATTTCGACTGGAAAGGCCCGGAGGCTACCCGGGTGGCCGTACACCATAAGGCGAAGCCCACCGGATTCACCGTCTACGCCCGGGCGGGCGCCCCCCAGCTCCCACCCCACCGGAAGGTAACGCCCACCGGCGATGCCGCCTTTGATGCTAAGTTCGTGGTGCTGGGCCGGGATGAGGCGGAAATCGCGGCCGTTCTCGCCGAACCGGTGCGCCGGGCCCTCGACGCCCTGCAGACCACCGGCATCCGGGGTATCGAGCTGAATCCGGCGGGCCTCTCGTTGTACGAGCCCGGCAAAGTGTGCAACGCGGAGCGCGTCGTCCACGTACTGGATGTGCTCACGGCCATGACCGCCGCCTATGTAGAGTACCAGCAGGGCCGGAGCGCTGGTTAGAGCCGGAAGACCCGCCGGTCCCATAGCGAGGAAAGAGGTTGGTGCTGCGTAACGCGGCACCAACTGGCTTTGGAGAGGAGAACCGGAGCCCGGGGAGAAGACCGGGTCGGCTAGCTCCGGACACCGCCCCCGGCTCTTACCCATAGGATGAGTAGAGGGCATGGGATTTATGCCTGCTCAGGCGACCCTTCCGGCTCCGGGGGCATGGGGGCGTGTTCGGGACCGACCTCCGTGACCGGTCTGTGGGCATTGCGTGCAGGGTATGCAGCTGTCGACAGAGAAGCAAGCAACGGTCGACGGTGATCTGCACCGCGCCGGCGGTTGTGGGGTGCCTCCGGCCGGGGATGGGTTGAATGCGACCAATGGGGAATGGGCCCCGCTAGAGACGCTGCGCCCCATAGGGCGCGGGACTGCGGCGAGGCCGGGCGAAGGCATGCGGGAAGAAAGGGAGGAGGCTTGGGATTGGGTATAGCCGTGTACCCGGGTAGTTTCGATCCCATAACCTTTGGCCATCTGGACATCATCGAGCGGGCTTCCCTGCTGTTCGACACGGTAATCGTGACCGTGTTCGACAATGCGTCTAAGAGCCACCAGTTCTCTCCGGAGGAGCGAGTGGCCATGGTGCGGGAGTCTACCGCCCACCTGGCCAACGTTCAGGTGGAGGCCTTTGCCGGGCTACTGGTGGATTTTGTGCGCGACCGGGGGGCCAAGGTTATCGTCAAGGGGTTGCGGGCCGTGTCCGATTTTGACTATGAGTTCAAAATGGCCCTGATGAACAAGAAGCTGGCGCCAGAAGTGGAGACGGTCTTCATGATGACGTCCAGCCGCTACTTGTACATTGCGTCGAGCCTGGTGAAAGAGCTGTTCATGTACGGCGCCTGCGTGGAGGGCCTGGTACCGGCAGCGGTCTTATCCCGCCTGCGGCGCGGCCATATACCCGCAGAATGCGGTTGAGATAGAGGAGGACTGGCATGGAAGCCCTTGACAAGTTAGAGGAGCTCATCGGCAGAAGCAGCCGGGTGCCGTTTTTCGGCCGGGTCCTGGTCGACGAGGATGCCATCTACGACCTGCTGGACTCCATCAAGGATGGGCTGCCCAGCGAGCTGCGCCAGGCCCGCGGTGTGCTGAAAGAACGCGACCGCATCCTGGAGCACGCCCGCAGCGAGGCGGAGCTCATCCTGAACGAAGCGCGGGCCCAGGTCCAGCGGCTCATCGACGAGTCGTCCATCACCAGGCAGGCCCGGTCCCAAGCCGATGAGCTGCTGGCACGCGCCCGGGAGGTAGCGGGAGAGATCCAGGTGCGGGGAAGAAAATACGCCGACGAGAGCCTGGAGCTGCTCGAGCGCCACCTCCAGCAGCTGCTGCACGAAGTGGAAGATGGCCGCCGGCAGTTGCAGGCCGTGAAGGATAAGCCCACCGGTTCAATGGCGGCGGAGACGAAGACCCGAACCGGCCTTGGGCAAGTGATAGAGGGCCGGCGCCAGGGTGAGGAGGGCAGCCAGGGGTGACGGCGTCCGGGCTCCCCACCCAAAGGTCGGGGCGGCCCCCAACGGGACCGGCGCAGGCATGACTTGGGCCGGGGAGCTCAGGGAGATCTCGAACCATCCGGTGACCAGCGCCGGCATGGTCCGAGCGTCCACTCCCAAGGGCATGAAGAGGGCGCCGGGCCCCCGGGCGAGCAGCGTCACGGCGCGCCCACCAGGGGCAGCATGCGCATGACCACTGAGAAGATGATGAAGCCGCCGGTGAGGAGCCGGGTGTGCACGATGTTGCGCACCGCCTCGCCCAGTGGCTTGCCAAAGGGGCCTGCCGGCACGCTTTCGCCCGCGCTCGCCAGGTCCGGAGCAGGAAGCGATGCTCCCGTCTGGCCGGCCGGAGCCGGTGCTCCTGCCGGGCATAGCAGCGCCTGAGCAAGCCCACGCTGGAACTGGATGGGTAGTGGGTCATCATGATCACACCGGCCACTTCCGGTGCCCGAACATGCCCACGGCCACGGCGTCCGCCACGAACCAGGGGTCGGCGGTGTTGGTGAAGGACATGAGACACTCGGCCTCGGTGCGGGAGCACATCCCGCCCGAAAAGAGGCAGACCGTAAGCACCGGTCCGATGGGGAATCCCGAGGCCAAGCCCACTGCCGGCACAAAAGAGCCGTTCCCTGGGACATTGAACGGCGGGCGTCTGGCGGGTTCGAGAAGTACGCCCAGGAAATGACCACGCCGGAACCCAAGAGGATCCCCGGGCCGGTGAAGAAGGGCAGGAGCGCCGGGAACACCAGGTTCCGCCACACCTCGAGGCCGTGTACGGCCGCGGCAAACGCCTCTGCCGGGTGTAGGACCATGGCCACGGCAAAGGCTACGGCCAGCAGTGCCCCGGGAGCCGGACCGGCCGCTGCACCGGCAAGGACGCGTGCCGGCCGGAGGACGACGAAGCAGAGCACCAGTATGGCG
>DMHJ01000099.1:5059-5704 GCA_003449495.1 Clostridiales bacterium UBA8153 | reverse complement strand
TAATTTGATGCGGAATTTAGGGTATATAGGGATCGACTTGGAGTTAAGGAGTGCCGAGCTTGGAGTCAGACTCGGAGAGAGGTACTGGGGACGAGGCTACGGGACGGAGGCTACAGAGATGTTCTGCCAGTACCTTGCTAAGGAGTTCCATCTGGAACGATTGTGCCTAGATGTCCTCAATACCAACCACCGGTCACGGAGAATGTTCGAGAAGTGTGGATTCCAGTACACTGGAGAAGTCAGGGTAGAGGGTGCATCGCGGTTTCTACTGATGGCCAGGCAGTTTGATGATTGATTGGAAGTTCCGAGTGTCCCGTCTCACACGATCCTGACCCGTTTGGTGTACCGCACCCAGTACCCTGCCCGGGGGTGGGAAGGGAACCTCGTTCATAGCTCCTCAGTTGGCCACCCGATGTGGCAAGACGGTGGCCAAGCAGTGTGAGCGACGGCACCATAGTTCGCTACGCTGGCGTCTCTTGTCATGGCAGACGGAAACCTGCAGTGGCGGTCCCGGCATGGTGCGACAGAGCGGCATCCATGGCTGATGTAAACTGTTGCCAGCGTCTGGGACGGGCAGGTGGGGCCATGTTAGGCAGGGCCGGCCGGATCGGCGTTGGCCGATTGCGTAACGGGACCGGGTCCGGG
>DMHJ01000099.1:894-4642 GCA_003449495.1 Clostridiales bacterium UBA8153 | reverse complement strand
CGACCTCCCGCTCTATGCCTGTGCCTTCATGGCGGGCAGGGCCACCAGCTTCGGTAGTATCGCGCCGTTTGGGCTCGCGGCGTACGCCGCCGCCCGGTACGCCGTGCCGAGGAAGTTGTCGGGGGTGGCCATCGAGGGGGCCCTGGGCATGCTCTCCCAGGGCCCCCGGCCGGAAACAGCCCTACGTGCTCCTGGCGGCCTCGGCCATGTTGGGACGTGCCCGGGTGGCCCGGCAGACCGCCGGAGCTCTGGCCGTGTTCGAGCTGGTGCTGGTAGGTCGCGGAGGCTTGGCCCTCCTGATTGAGGGCCTCAACGGATACGTGCTCACCCTGGTTGGATTCGAAGCCATCCTCGCCGCTACCTTGACCATGGCCTTCAGCTACGGGCTACCGGTGCTCACCACTACCAAGCCGTGGCACGCGCGAGCTACCCCTGAGGAAATCAGCTGTGCCGTAGTCATGCTGGTGTCGACCGTGGCCGGCGTGGGGGATGTCCGGCCGGGACCGGTGATGCTGAAGAACGTGACGGTGGCATTGATCGCCATCGGCCTGGCCTACGTTGGCGGCAGCGGGCTGGGGGCGGCCGCCGGAGCAACCGCCGGCATGATTCCCGGGGTGGCCTCCCAGCTGATCCCGGCCGGCGCCGGGGCGTTTGCCTTCGGCGGGCTCTTGAGCGGAGCTTTTCGCATATTCGGCAAGGCAGGTGCGGCCGTTGGTTTTTTCCTGGGGGCCACCGGTCTGCTACTGGAGATGGCAACCCCGGCCGAGCTGGCCGGTAAAGCAGCCGAGCACGGGCTGGCCGGCATGCTCTTCCTAGTTCTGCCGCTGCCCGCGTTCTTTTCCGCCGCCCGCCGTCTGGGCCTAACCCACTCCCAGACGCAGGCCACGGAAAGCGAGGAGGCAACGGTCAGGGGCACGGTCTCCAACCGGCTTCATGAAGTGAGCCAGGCATTCCGGGAGCTTTCCCGGGCGTTTGAGCCGGACGGCGTGCCGCAGCCTTCGCCAGAGCCGGACCGCTATCGTCTCTTTGGGAACATCGCCTGCCGGGTCTGCGAGACCTGCGCGTCGTACCAGGGCTGCTGGGAACAGGACTTCCAGCAGACCTACCGGGGAATGTACGATCTTCTCACCATTGCCGAGCTCAACCATGGGCTGAAGTCGGAGCTTGTCCCCAAACAGCTCCGCGCTCACTGCTCTCACCTCAGCGAACTCGTCCCTACCGTCGACTACCTTCTGGACCTGGCCCGGCTTACCGTGAACTGGCAACGCCGGGTAGATGAGAGCCGGGGGGGTGGCCGTGCAGCTGCGTGGAGCATCAAAAGTCATTGATGGCCTGGCTCAGGAAGTCGCGGGCAGGGAAGAAAGGACTGCGCCCTTGGCGCCGCGAACCCTACACTACGAAGCGGGTATGGCCAAGATGGCCAAGCGAGGGAGCGCGGTCTCCGGGGATTCGGTAGTCGCACGGGAGCTGGTCGACGGCAGGTTGGTGGTGGGCCTCAGTGATGGCATGGGTGCCGGAGCGCGGGCTGCCGTGGAAAGCAAGGCCACCGTCTTCGTTGCTGGAACGGCTCCTGCTGAGTGGGTTTGACCGGGAGACTGCGGTAAGGACCGTAAACTCCGTGCTGCTGCTGAGAACATCAGAAAATATATTCGCCACCGTCGATCCATTTGCTGGTAGACCTCAGTTCCGGGCGGACCGAGTTCATTGAGATAGGTGCCACGCCCACTTTTGTCAAGCGTGGAGACACCGTATCCGTGGTCAAGAGCGAGGCGTTGCCCATAGGCATCCTGAGCCAGCTTCACGTTGAGTGCGTGGAGCACTTTCCGGTCAATGGCGACCTTCTGGTGATGATCGCCGACGGGCCCTTCTCCGGGCGGCGCCAAGCCGTGAACAGAGAAGGCTGGGTGAGTGGATTTCTCGCCAAGTACCGGTCCGTCAATCCCAAGGAGATCGCGGAGAAGCTGGTACAGCGGTGCCTGGGGCAGCAGGGCGAACCGGACGACGACGTAACGGTGGTCGTAATCAGGCTGACGGGGGTCGAAGTCCCGGGGCTACCGGATCCTACGGCCGTCCATTAGTCGTATAACGTGTGCCTCTCCCCATCCCCGCTCTGGTGTGACAGCGATGTCACACTCCTTTTTTCCGGGCCGGTCACTACGAAGGGAGGCTGCGCCATGGGCCCGGCGGAGGAAAGCATTGAACTGGTACTGAAAAGAGTGAGGACATTCTTCTTGCGCTACCGGCCGCTTTCGCCGGGTGGTCGCATCTTGATTGCGGCTTCCGGTGGGCCGGACTCAACGGTGCTTTTGGACGCGCTGTTTCGCCTGCGCCGGGAACTTCAGTTCGACTTGCATGTGGCACACCTGAATCACATGCTTCGCGGTGAAGAAGCCTGTGCCGATGCCCAGTATGTCAGAGAGTTGGCGGAAAAAAGAGGACTAGCCTGCACTATCGACAAAGCGAACGTCCCGGGCCGCCTGGGCACGGTAGGCGGTGGCAGGCAGCAGCAAGCAAGATCTGCGCGTTATGCTTTCCTGGCCAACACGGCCCAGGAGGTGGGCGCTTCCGTGGTGGCCACCGGACACACCCGGGACGACCACGCCGAGACGGTCATGTGGCGCGTAATACGCGGAACCAGCCTGCGCGGGTTGAGTGGCATCCCTCCAGTGCACGGCACGGTGATCCGGCCGCTGCTCTGGGTCTGGCGGCACGACATCGAAGCTTATCTACGCAGTGCAGGCCTCTACCCGCGGCGCGACAGCTCCAACCTGGATTCCAAGTATACCAGGAACTGGGTCCGGCTCGAGCTTTTCCCGGTGCTGGAACAGTTGAACCCGGAGGTGAAGCGGGCCCTGGCCGAGCTGGGAGATGTGGCCCGGGATGATCATGCTCTGCTGGAACAATGGGCAGGAACCGAATTCCGCCGGCTGGCCCGGCATCGAGGCCGGGAGGTGCACCTGGACCGCGAGGCCCTGGTCTGGCTAGAGCCTGCGCTGGCCCGCCGCGTCCTGGTGCAGGGCATGGAAACAGTTCAACCGGACGCCGGTGCCGAGCTAGGGCGCCGGCACCTTGATGCCGTCTTGGCTCTGGCCAGGTCGGCCCGGAAGGGTGCTAAGCTTAGCCTGCCGATGACCGTGCACGTATGTATAAGCGGCGAGCACGTGGTCATAAGCGCCGCGCAGGAACGGGAGCGGGGCATGGGCGAGCGTTCTTTGCCGGTCCCCGGCCGGCTGGAGCTGGGTGACGGCCGGGCCATTGAGGCCCGGCTGCACCACGAAGTACCGGCCGTGCTGGCGGCCGGGACCGGGGTAGCGTATGTAGACTTCGAGCAGGTAACCGGGCCATTGCGGGTAAGGTCCAGGCAGCCCGGCGATAGGTTCCAGCCCCTGGGCATGTCCGGAAGTAAGAAGCTTACCGATTACCTCATTGACCAGAAAGTGCCGCTTGCAGAACGCCGGCGGGTGCCGGTAGTCGTCTGCGATGCGGGCGTGGTCTGGCTGGGCGGCCAGCGCTTGGACCACAGATTCCGGGTGCTCCCCGGTACCCGGCAGGTGCTGGAGCTTAGGCTGGTGGGGCCAAGCGAATAGGCCCCGGCAGACAAGCAGCTCTCTCCAACCGGTGGCCGGCTGTAACTGTTCTGCCTGCCGCCGTGTCTGACCGCGAGACGTGAAAGAATGTCCTGGGCTTGCCCCGGTTTCGTGGACACCCGAGACTTGATAATATGGGGACGGAAGGTGTCCAGATGGCA
>DMHJ01000099.1:0-517 GCA_003449495.1 Clostridiales bacterium UBA8153 | reverse complement strand
GATTGAGGCTGTACGGCTGGTTAAGGACAGTGGAAGACCGGTCAGCCGCATCGCGGCAGAGCTGGGAGTGCGCCACGAGACGCTGCGGAGGTGGGTGCGGCAGGGCGCGATCGACGCCGGCCAGCGTGAGGGACTGATCGGTGAGGAGCGGGAGCGAAAGACCGGGGTCTGCTCGGTAGCGTCCTGCAGAAATCTGGTGTGGGTGTGCGGGGCCATGCTCCCGTATAGACCCGGAAATAGCCTTGGGTCCCTGCGCCCTTGGCATGGATCACCCTTTCCGGAATCCTCTCCCGGCTGAAGTGAGTGAGTTCCTCACTGAGCTGTACATCCTGAAGCAAGGTGGGGCCACGGCGACCCACCTTAAGCGAGCTCTGATTGTCACCCACTGGAACGCCCCGGTTTGTCGTCAAGTATTTTGCGCCGCACCACTACGCTTGGACACTGTGTTTGCTCAATTCTGCCCATGATGCTGCTACCTCCCGGGCAGCCAAGAAGACTGCGTAGGCTTCCCTGGGGG
>DMHJ01000182.1:943-11632 GCA_003449495.1 Clostridiales bacterium UBA8153 | reverse complement strand
GATACGGGCAGGACGGATGCGCCGGTCACCGGCCATCACGGGCGGGCGAAAAGTGCCGCTAGCTGCGGTGGACGTGCACGACGCCCTGGGCCAGCAACTGGATGATCCTCCGCTTGATGAGCTCGCGGTAGAAGGTGCGGGTGGGTGGGACTACGGCGGTGAGACCGACGGCATCGGTGATGAGGCCCGGGGTGATGAGGAAGGCGGCGCCAAACAGCACCAGCACCCCGTCAATGAGCTCGCTGGTCGGGATCTGCCCCGCTCCGACCCTGGCCTTGACCTGGCGGAGCACGCTGAGTCCCTGACTCTTGGCCAAATACGCCCCGAGCAGGCCGGTACCCAAGATGAGCAGGATAACGTACAAGGTGCCTATGTGCCTTCCGAGCTGGATGAGCAGGGCCAGCTCAGTCACGGGAAAGACGGTAAACAGGAGAAACAAGACGATGAACAGTGATTTGCCCGGCATGAGGCGTTCCCCCTGTCCGTCTAGAGCACCCGGGCGGGCCCCCGGTAGACCAAGCCCCGCGTGCCGTCGATGGTGATGACGTCACCGTCTTTGAGCTTGCCCATGGCCCCTTCGGCGCCGACGATCACTGCCAGCTCCAGGTTGAGGCAGGCGATGGCCGCATGGGAAGTCAGCCCTCCCTCCTCGGTGATGACTCCCGCGGCCTGTTTCATGGCCGGCACGAAATCCCGGTCGGTCATGGCGGTAACCAGGATATCACCGGGACGGCACTTCTGGGCCGCTTCCAGCGCACTGCGCGCGATACACACCGGCCCGGTGGCGGATAGCTGGATGCCGGTCCCCCGGAGGATCACGTCCCCGACGGTGTGGATTTGCATGAGGTTGGTGGTCCCGGGAATGCCGGCCGGAACTCCGGCGGTAATCACCACCAGGTCGCCGGGGACGATGAGCCCGGCGGACAGGGCCCCGCTGATGGCGTGACCGACCAATCGTTCGGTGCTCTCTGCCGGAGGGATCACCAGAGGCACCACTCCCCACACCAGCGACAGCCGGTACGCCGTCACCGGCCGGGGCGTGGCGGCCACTACCGGCGCCCGCGCGCGGTACTTGGCAACCATGCGGGCGGTATGCCCCGACTCGGTGGCCGTAATGATGGCCCGCGCCTCTAGATCCAGGGCCGCCTGGGCAGTGGCCTGGCTGATGGCGTCGGTGACGGTGCGGGCCATGCCCATTGCTTTCTGGGCCAGGATGGCCCGGTAATCCAGGGAACGCTCAACGGTGACGGCGATCTTGTGCATCACCGATACCGCCTCCACCGGGTACTTGCCCGTAGCCGTCTCGGCCGACAGCATCACGGCGTCTGAGCCGTCGATGATGGCGTTGGCCACGTCGCTGGCTTCGGCCCGGGTGGGCCGGGGTCGCGCCACCATGGACTCCAGCATCTGGGTGGCGGTGATGACCGGTTTACCCACACGGTTGGCTTCGGCGATCATGCGCTTCTGCAGAGGGGGCACTTCCTCCGCAGGTATCTCCACCCCCAGGTCGCCCCGGGCTACCATGAGGCCGTCACTGACCTTGAGGATCTGTTCCAGGTTATCCACACCTTCCCGGGATTCGATCTTGGAGATGATGTGGATGTCCCCGCCGTGTCGCTCGACCACCCGCCTGACTTCCAGCACATCCCCAGGCTTACGTACGAAAGAAGCCGCCAGATAATGGACTCCTTCCTCGATGCCCATGGCGATGTCGTCCACATCCTCCCGGGTGACCGCATCCAGTGCCACCCGCACCCCCGGCAAGTTCACTTTCTTCCGGTCGGTCACCGTCCCTCCGGCCACCACCCGGCATACCACTTCCGGGCCACGAATGCCGGTAACCTCCAGGGTGATGTTCCCGTCGTCTATGAGAATGGTACCGCCAACCCGGGCGTCCCGGGCCAGCCCGGGGTAGTCCACCGGCAGCAGGCGAGCACTGCCGGCGACCGTCTCGGAAGTCAAGGCCACCGTGGCACCGTCTTCCAGCTCGACCTGGCCTTCCGGGAAGCGACCGAGACGGATCTCCGGCCCGCGCGTGTCCAACATGAGGGCTACAAACCGGCCCGCTCGCCGGGCCGCTTCCCTGACCTCGCGGATGCGGCGCCGGTGCTCATCGCCGTATCCGTGGGAGAGGTTGAACCGGGCCACGTCCATACCTGCCGCTACCAGGCGATCCAGCATGACCGGCCGTTCAGACGCAGGCCCGATGGTGCACACGATCTTGGTCTTGCGCATGTCCTGCCCCCCCCCACTAGATGGCCAGCACTGAGGCAAGCTCATAGAGCCGCCGGTCGACGGGCCTGCGGTCTTCCAGCACCGCATCGATATCCAGGCCGACCACGCTATCCGCTCGCAGCCCCAGGACCAGTCCACCACCACCGTCGTGCAGGGCGTCGACGGCCGCGGCCCCCAGCCGGCTGCCTAGAATACGGTCGGTGGCGGTCGGGCTACCGCCCCGTTGGAGGTGTCCCAGCACCGTAACCCGGGTTTCAAACCCCGTAAGCTGCTCTACCCAAGCCGCGACGTCAAAGCCACGGGCAGCGCCCTCCGCCACCAGGATGATGCTGTGCACCTTCCCCCGACGGTGACCCCGGATCAGGCGCTCGCAGATGGCATCCAAGTCCCAGGGTACCTCTGGGATGAGGATGGACTCGGCCCCGCCTGCCAATCCGGCGGAAAGGGCCAAGAACCCGGAGTCGCGCCCCATGGTTTCTATGACGAATACCCGTTCGTGGGATGTGGCCGTATCCCTCACCCGGTCGATGGCTTCCACCACAGTGTTCACGGCCGTGTCAAACCCGATGCTCAGCTCGGTACCCGCAATGTCATTGTCGATGGTGGCCGGTACCCCGGCCACGGCCAGACCGGCCCGTCCCAACTGGCGTGCTCCCCGCAGGGAGCCGTCGCCTCCGATGACTACCAGGTGCGCGATATCCATGGAGCGCAAGGCTTCCACGGCCTGGCTCTGGCCGGCCGGAGTCATGAACTCCCGGCTGCGGGCGGTGCGCAGGATGGTGCCTCCCCGGTGGATGATATCGGCCACTGAACCCAGGTGCAGGGGCCACGCCCGGTGCTTGAGGAGACCATCATAACCGTGGGAGATACCGAAAACCTCATGACCCAAGAATATGCCCCGGCGCACTACCGCCCGGATGGCGGCATTCATGCCCGGGGCATCCCCGCCACTGGTCAATACGCCCAGCTTCAAAAGCATTCCCCCGCACTCAAGGTACGCCCAGCACCCCGGCGAGAACCTCATTGGCCTCCTCGACTTCCACCTCGGGTACCAGGAGCTCCACGGAACCCGAAGCTCCAAAGTGAGGTATGCCGCAGGACCTCAGCATTACCAGGAGGCCCTCCTTGGTCAGGACTTCCCTGAGCATCTCCGCCACGGACATATTAGCAGCGATGTACACCACCGTCCACAAGGCTAGGGCCCTGGCTCCAAGGAGCTGTCCGCTTCTAGACAGTACAGCCGGCCTCCCCCTGACCAGGTTGTCGCTCCTTCCGGGTGTGATTTGTCTGCCCTGCAGACTGGTGACGAGGAGACCTTCGGCCACCGGGACTCCCACCCGGACGGAAGGACGCTTCACGCGCTTCACGCACGTGGGCCCCGGCCTTTTGGCAGCATGCCCGGGTTTTTCTCCCACGTTGAGCGTGTCGCCAGGGCTCGGCGGCCCTACCCCCCGCCATCGATTAGATGCGGCCTACCGGTTTATCCGCTACCGGCTAAACGTATTTCACCTACCCGGCAAAACTAGCTGTGTCAAATGCCTGCCCAATCCGGCACCGGTCCCGGCGGGCCCGGCTTCTCCCCGGCCCACCACCGGTTGTCGCCCCTTGAGCCACGCATGGCATTCCTTGCCCTTGGCCCAACCCGGCAACGACCTAAACCGGACTGGCCCGGGACCTTACCTTCATTCTCTCTCGGTACGGGCGGTACAAACCTTCTACTCTGGCCCGGCCGACTCCTCCCTACGACCCTGATGTCGTCTCTGCCGCCGCGCCTTGGACGTTCCCGGTCACGATGCATTTCCGGCGACCCGCCCGCATAATGCGCGTTGAGCCCGGCCGGGCCATGAGCCGGAGAGCCGGGAACCGCTATCCGTTGGTCCCCGGCCAGGTCAGGGCCTGCGGCCCTAGCAGTTGGGCCAAGGCGTTGCGCAGCTCAGGGCCGGCCCGCACCCGGAAGGACGACCCGGCACGGATGGCGACCTTCTCCCCCACGGTCAGGAGCACCGGCACCTCTCCGGGGTGGGCCAGCAAGAGCTGGCGAAGGTCCCGCAGTTGGTCGGTTGCCGCCAGATCCAGCCGGATCACTACGGCACCCGGCCGCTGCGCCCGGCGCTCCGTCCCCCCCCCTTGGGTCTCACCTGCCTCTTCCAGGCAGGTGACCGTACCGGCCAGGACTTTAACTGCATCCTCGTCGTGGGAAATCTCCCCCCGCACCAGTACTGCTGTACCCACCACCAGCAATCCCCGGCACTCCTCGAGCACCCGGGGGAACACCAGCACTTCCACGGTACCGGAGAGATCCTCCAAGGTTACAAAGGCCATCATCCCGCCTGACCTGGTCGCCACTTGTTTGACTGCGGTGACCAGCCCGCCCAGCACCGCCTGGGTATCATCGGGGAGCTCGGCCAGTTCGGCGGCGGTGGCGGTGACCAGCGCGCGCAAGGTATCCTCGTACTCCGCCAGAGGATGACCACTCAGGTACATGCCCAGGAGCTCCCGCTCATCGGCCAACCGCTGGGAAAGGGGGATCTCCGGAAGGTCCGGAACCCGGTCGGCTCCCGCGTCTGGCAGAGCCGCCAAAGATGCCAACAGGGATAGCTGGCCCGGGGAAGTCTTACGCCTGCCGGCCAGGGCCGCTTCCATAGCTCCATCCAGCAACGCCAGCAGCTGGGAGCGGCGCAGCTGCAAGCTGTCGAAAGCCCCGGCCCTTACCATACTCTCCAGGTTGCGGCGGTTTTGAGCCTTGGCGTCCACCCGCTCGCAGAAATCCCGCAGGCTCACAAAGGGTCCCGCTTGGCGGGCGGCGATGATGGCCGCGGCCGCCCCCTTGCCCAGGTTCTTGATGGCACCCAGGCCGAAGCGGATGCCTGGACCCTCTACGGAAAAGCTCACGGCACTGGCGTTGACATCGGGCGACAGCATGGTGAGCCCCAGCCGCCGGCACTCGTCCACGTACAGAACGGTGCGCTCGTTCGATCCCATCAGGCTGCTGAGCTGGGCGGCCATGAACTCCGCCGGATAATGGGCCTTTAGGTAGGCCGTACGATAGCTGAGGAGGGCGTAAGGAGCGGCGTGGTTCTTGCTGAAACCGTAGTTGGCGAACTTCATGATCAGCTCATAGATGCTCTCGGCCAGCTGGCGCGTGTAGCCTTGCCGTAGGGCACCATCCACAAACTGCAGCCGCATGTCGTCTAGAAGATCCTTCTTCTTCTTGCCCACGGCCCGCCTCAGGACATCGGCCTGGCCCAGGGTGAACCCGGCGATGGTGGCCGCCACCTGCAGGATCTGTTCCTGGTACACCAAGATCCCGTAAGTCTCGGAGAGGATGGGTGCAAGCACCGGGTGAAGGTAGCTGGCGGTGCCGCGCTTGGCCCGGATAAATTCCGGGATGAACTCCATGGGACCGGGCCGGCACAAGGCGATACTAGCCACAACATCCTCAAAGCGGCTGGGGGCCAGTTCCTTCAGGTATTGCCTGACCCACCCGGATTCCAGTTGGAACACGCCGATGGCTTCCCCCCGGGACAACAACTGGTAGGTGGCCCGGTCATCCAGGGGAAGGTTTTCCAGGTCGAGCTGGTGGCCGTGCCTTTCAGCGATCAGCCGGACCGTTTCCTCCAGAACGGTGAGGGTGCGCAAGCCTAGAAAGTCGAACTTCAGAAGTCCCAGTTGTTCCAGGACATCGTAGGTAAACTGGGTAACCACGGTGCCGTCGGGCATCTTCTGCACCGGCACGTGGCCGTAGACGCGGTCGGGGGTAATCACCACCCCGGCGGCGTGCACCGAGGCATGCCTGGGCATCCCTTCCAGGGAGCGTGCGATGTCCAGAAGCTCCTGGACTTCCGGCCGGGTCTCATAGGCCTCCTTCAGTTCTGGCGACAACTCCAGCGCCCGCTCCAGAGTGATGCCCAGCTGGACCGGCACGGCCTTGGCGATGCGGTCGGATTCGGCATAGGGCCGGGATAACGCCCTTCCCACATCGCGGATGACGGCACGGGCCTGCATGGAGCCGAAAGTGATGATCTGGGCCACATTCTCCGCACCGTACTTGGCGGTCACGTATTCGATAACTTCACCGCGCCTGTCCACGCAGAAATCAATGTCCATGTCGGGCAAGGTGATTCTCTCCGGGTTCAGAAAACGCTCGAACACCAGACCGTGGCGCAGAGGATCGATGCCGGTAATGCCCAAGACATAGGCCACCACCGAGCCGGCGGTGGAGCCCCGGCCCGGACCCACGGCGATACGGCGGGAGCGGGCATTATCGATAAAATCCGAGACGATGAGAAAGTACCCGGAGAATCCCATCTGCTGGATGGTCGCCAGCTCGTACTCCAGCCGCGCGATGACGCCGGGACCTGCTTGGGGATAGCGACCGGGGAGCCGCTGGAGGCAAAGGCGGCGGAGCTCCTGGTCGGCGGTGGTCCCTGGCAGCAACTGGAACTGGGGCAGGTGAAAGCGTCCGAATTCCAGTTCCACCCGGCACCGCTCGGCGATGGCCAGGGTATTGGCGATGGCCTGCGGGTGAGTTTTGAACAGCTCCTGCATCTCCTGGGGCGAGCGGAAGTAGAACTGGGAACCCGGGAACTGGAGGCGATGACTATCTTCCACCGTCTTGTTGGTCTGGATGCATAGGAGCACATCGTGGGCGCGGGCGTCTTGCTGGGTCAGATAGTGGCAGTCGTTGGTGGCCACCAAAGGCAGGCCCAGGTCGCCCCCGAGTTTCACCAGGGCGGCGTTCAGGGCCGGTTGTCCCTCCACCCCGTTGTCCTGTAGTTCCAGGAAGAAGCCGTCGGGCCCGAACATGTCCCGGTAAAGCGCGGCCCGGTCCCGGGCTTCCCGCTCCCGGCCGGACATGAGTAGCCGGGGTAGCTCCCCGGCGGGGCAGGCGCTCAGGGCGATCAGGCCTTGGCTAAGGGAACCCAGTAGCTGGTGGTCGACCCGGGGCCGGTAGTAGAAGCCTTCCAGGGAAGCCCGGGAGACCAGCTCGAGCAAGTTGGAGTAGCCTTGGGCGTTCTCCGCCAACAGCACCAAGTGATGGGGGTCGTCATCGAGCTTGGCCTCCCGGTCGAAACGGGTGCGGCGGGCAACGTATACCTCACACCCCAAGATGGGCTCGACACCGTGCTTCCGGCAGACCTGGTAGAACTCCACCGCGCCGTACATGGCCCCGTGATCGGTGATGGCCAGCGCAGGCATGCCCTGTCGAACTGCCATCTCCACCATGGGTTCAACCTGGCAGTTCCCGTCCAGAAGCGAGTATTCCGTATGCACGTGCAGGTGGACGAACACCGCAACGCCTCCCCGGTGGGAAAAGAATCCCTTGCGGAAATTGTGGGCCAGATATATAATGGAAGTTGCCCGAATCTGGTAGTGGAGGTTTATTCTGGTGCCCTGGAAAAAGTGTCCTCATTGCGACGGTCTCTCCTACTCGGCTGCCACCAACTACCAGACGTGGGTCTGTCCCTACTGCGAAAAAGACATCGTAGGCACTCCTGACTACCAGCCAGAGACCAAGCAGCCGGGATCGGCCAAACAACCCCGGAAGTAGGGTCAGGTAGGCCGTTCTCCGCCGGATGGCGCGGTAGTCTTCCCGGCCGGGCCGCTGGATTCCTGCCCCATAGCGCAGATGGAAGCCAGCGCGCACCGGGCGCAAGCCGGCCGCCGGGCCCGGCAGACCCGGCGCCCGTGGTGGATCAGGGTAAGGTGCAGCCGGCGGGCCTGAGCCGGGTCCACCAGCCGCTCCAGCCTCTCCTGGATGCGCCCGGCCCTCTCCCGCGGACCGGCCACTCCCAGCCTCCGGCACAGCCGGGCTACGTGGGTATCCACCGGGAACGCCGGGTGGCCAAAGCCGAACAGGAGTACGCATGCGGCCGTCTTGGGTCCCACTCCGGGCAGGCCGGTCAAGAAAGCCATGGCCTCACCGCGAGCGTATCCCCGAAGCCAGCCGAGCCCCAGCACCCCCCGCCCGGCTAAAAGCTCCAACACTTCCTTGATCCGGCGCGCCTTCTGGGCACCCAAGCCGGCAAAGGCGATGGCGTCTTGGATCTGTTCGGTGGAGGCGTCGAGGACCTGGGCCCAAGCCGGGAAACGGGCGCGCAGACGCGAGAAAGCCACTTGGGCGTGACGGTCGCTGGTAGCCTGGCTCAGCATGGCCAGGATGAGCATGTCCAGGGGGTCACCTTCCACGGCACTAAGGAGCGTGCCCAGGGCTTGCTCGTGAACGTAGGCCCGGTGGAGCGCTTGTGCCACGGCGCCGAGCCGGGCCCGGGTCTCCTCCTCGGACCGGTTCAAGACAGCTCTCGCACCAGGGCCTTGAAGGCCCGGCCGCGCTCCTCGAAGTCGGCGAACATATCGAAACTGGCACAGGCCGGCGACAAGAGCACCGTCTCCCCCTCCCGGGCCTGCCGGTACGCCAGCCGTACGGCTGCTCCGAGGCTCTGGGCCTGCAGTACCAGCGGTCCCGACGGCCCCCGCCGGGCGGCGGCGGCGATGCGGGGTGCGGTCTCCCCGATGGTGATGAGCACCCGGACCTTTCCGGCCATGGCCTGTCCCAACCCGTCAAAGTCAAGACCTTTATCGTAGCCGCCCGCAATCAGCAGCACCATCCCCGGTACGGTGTTGAGGGCCGCCAGCGTCCGGTCGGGACTGGTGGCGATGGAGTCATTGATGTACCGCGCGCCGCCCAGCACCCGGACCAGCTCCAGACGGTGCTCCACACCGGGGAAGGTCGCGAGGACCTGGGAGATCACCCCGGGCTTTACGCCTGCCAACAGGGCCAGGGCGGTGGCGGCCAGGGCGTTCTCCACGTTGTGGTCGCCGGGGATGAGCAGTCTATGGGTCTCCAGGATGGGCGCCTCCCCCTCGGCCATGGCGCCGGTGATCACCCCGTCCCGCACGTAGGCACCCGCCCGCACGGGATGCTTGCGGCTGAAGCTTGCCCGTTGTGCCGGGCTGCCCAGGCTGTGCCGGACCACTTCTGCGTCGTCGGCATTGAACACCAGCCAGTCGCCCGGGCGCTGGCTGCGGAAGATGTTGCATTTGGACTCCACATACTCATGGTAAGAGCTGTGCACGTCCAGGTGATTGGGCCTGAGGTTGAGCAGCGCCGCCAGGTGGGGGCTGACCTTGGCCAGCTGCAGCTGGAATGAAGATAGCTCCAGCACCACCCAAGCCCGCTCCGGGATCTCCTCTACCACTTCGATGAGGACGGTGCCGATGTTCCCCCCAATGTACACCGGACGTTCCCCGGCTGCCTTGAGCATCATGCCCACCAAAGTAGTGGTGGTGGTCTTCCCGGAGCTACCGGTAATCCCCACCACCGGCGCGCGGCACAGCTCGAGAAACAGCGCCATTTCCGAGGAGAGGAGGGCGCCCTCGGCCCGGGCGCGCTCCAGCTCCGGTAAGTGCTTCTTCATGCCGGGGGTGACGAAGACGGCGTCAAACCCGGTCAGGCCGGACAGGTAGCCTGCTCCCAGGCGAAACTCCATGCCGGGCAGCTCGGCCAACGCCCGGTACCTGTCCCCCAGCTCCGAGGCGCCTTTGGCATCAAATCCCACCAAGCGGGCGCCTTGCCGGAACAGGTGGCGAGCCAGCGCTACGTTGGAGCGGCCCAGGCCCAGTATGGCCACACGCTTTCCGGCCCAGTCCACGGCCGCTTCTCCTCCCGCTATTCCAGCTGGCCCAGGAAACGCTGGATGCGATCCAGCCCGGCCTCGATTTTCTCCATGGAGCTGGCGTAGGAGAGCCGCAGGTGTGAAGGACCGCCGAACCCGGACCCCGGCACCACCGCCACGTGGGCTTCCGTGAGCATGAGTTCGGCCAGGACCTCATCGTCCGGGATGAGTTTGCCCCGGTACTGCTTCCCCAGCACTCCCTTGACGTCGGGGAACCCATAGAAAGCGCCGGAAGGCAGCCGGCAGCTGAACCCGGGCAGGCCGTTTACCCGCCCGGTCATATACCGGCGGCGGCGGTCGAATTCCGCCACCATCCGGGATACGGGTTCGACGGGCCCGTTCAGGGCCGCCACCGAGGCCCGCTGGGCAATGCCATTGGCGCAGCTGGTGGCGTGGCTCTGTAGGTCGCCCATGGCCTGGAGCAGCTGGGGAGGCGCCGCCAGGTAGCCGATGCGCCAGCCGGTCATGGCGAAGGCTTTGGACACACCGTTCACCACCACGGTGCGGGCCTTGATCTCCGGGCCCAGCGAGGCGATGCTCACGTGCCGGCAGTCGTCGTAGACCAGCTGCTCGTAGACTTCATCGGAGATAACCCACAGCCGGTGCCGGAGGATGACCTCGGCCAGCCCCTCCAGCTCGCGCCGGTGATACACCGCCCCGGTGGGGTTGGAGGGACTGTTGAGAATCAGCACCCGGGTCCGCGGGGTGATGCTCTCCTCCAGCTGCGCCGCGCTGAGTTTGAAGCCGGTACCCGTAGGCACGCTTACGGGAACTCCTC
>DMHJ01000182.1:0-630 GCA_003449495.1 Clostridiales bacterium UBA8153 | reverse complement strand
TCACGCTTACGGGGACTCCTCCCGCCACTCTCACCATCTCCGGGTAGCTGACCCAGTACGGGCTGGGGATCAACACTTCATCGCCTTCGTCGCACAGAACCATGACGGCATTGAAGATGCAGTGCTTGGCACCGGTGGACACCATGATCTCGCCGGGCTGGTACTCCAGGCCGTTATCCTTCCGGAACTTGGCGGCGATGGCTTCCCTCAGTTCCGGTATGCCGTTGGAGGCGGTGTACTTGGTGAAACCCTGCCTGATGGCGGCGATGGCCGCTTCCTTGATGTGGTCGGGCGTGTCGAAGTCGGGTTC
This sequence comes from Clostridiales bacterium UBA8153, assembly GCA_003449495.1. Lineage (GTDB taxonomy): Bacteria > Bacillota > Sulfobacillia > UBA8153 > UBA8153 > UBA8153. The sequence goes on along the minus strand of DMHJ01000182.1, from coordinate 320 downwards.
CCCTACGGCGAAACTGATGATATCCACCCCTTGCCGCTGCAGCTCCTTGGTGCGTACATCAAGGGCAAGGGTGGGCGAGGTCTTGATGGCCAAGGCGCGCCGGGCTAAGCTCAACTGGCTCTCCCCCTGTCTTATCTTTATGTCTCCTACCCATCACTTTACCGCCGTCTCAAGGTAGACTATCCGCAAACCCCCCGGGACCGCTTCTACCCGCAGCCAGGTGCTTCCACCAGCGGCGCGTACCAGCCGGGCTGCAGTTTGCGCAGGATTTCTTTCTGCCGGATCCGCCGCTCCCACCGGGTGTCCAGTTACAGGGAGGC
>DMHJ01000134.1:6312-6534 GCA_003449495.1 Clostridiales bacterium UBA8153 | reverse complement strand
TTCGGATGGCGCTGGTCGGTGCTCTCGGGCGGACTTACCCTCTCCCTGATGGTCCTTCCCATCATGGTGCGCTCCACCGAGGAAGCCTTGTTGGCCGTCCCCAACGGTTATCGCCAAGGCAGTCTGGCCCTGGGGGCCAGCCGCTGGCAGATGGTAACCACAGTGGTGTTGCCCACGGCCTTGCCAGGCATCGCTACCGGGGTTATTCTGAGTATAGGGCGG
>DMHJ01000134.1:0-5917 GCA_003449495.1 Clostridiales bacterium UBA8153 | reverse complement strand
ATCCCGCGCAGCTTGCGGGATCCGGCCCGTTCCATGGCCGTGCACCTCTACATTCTGGCACAAGAGGGACTCAGCATGAGCCGGGCCTACGGGACCGCCAGCGTACTGCTGATCATCGTCATGGTAGTCAATCTGGTCACCAACCATTTGGGGCGCCGCCGGAAGCCGGCAAGGAGGAAGTCTCGTTGACGGAGCCCGTCAAGTTCCACATAGAGGAGCTCTCGGTCGCGTACCGCCAGCTAGTGGCTCTCTCGGGAGTGACCATGGACGTTTTGGCCAACCGGGCCACCGCCATCATGGGGCCCTCCGGGTGCGGGAAGTCGACGTTTCTCAAGACCCTCAACCGCATGAATGATCTGATTGACGGCGCTCGGGTATCCGGACTGGTGCTGATGGACGGGGAAGACGTCTACCGGGCACAACTGGACGTCGCGCAGCTGCGCAAGCGCGTTGGCATGGTGTTTCAGCGCCCCAATCCGTTTCCCATGTCCATCTACGACAACGTGGCCTACGGACCGCGCATTCACGGCCTGCGCAACCGCGCGACCCTGAACGACCTGGTCGAGCAGTGCCTGCGCTCGTCCGCCCTTTGGGACGAGGTAAAGGACCGGCTAACCAGCTCGGCATTGGATCTCTCCGGGGGGCAGCAGCAACGCCTGGTCATTGCGCGGCTGTTGGCGGTGGAACCGGAAGTGCTGTTGATGGATGAACCCGCTTCGTCGCTGGACCCGACCTCCGCGGCCAAGCTCGAAGAACTCATCCACCAGCTGAAACAACGATACACTGTCATCCTGGTCACGCATAACCTGCAGCAGGCGGCGCGCGTCTCTGACTACACCGCCTTTTTCTTGGACGGGCACCTCATCGAGCTGGATACCACCGCCAAGCTGTTCACCAACCCCAGCGATAAGCGCACTGAAGACTACATTACGGGCAGGTTCGGATAACAGGGAGGGGATGGAAAGTGGGCCGGTCCGCATTTCACACCGAGCTACATGAGCTTCAGAATGCCATTCTGAAGATGGGTGCCATGGTCGAAGGCGCCATTGCCAAAGCCATTGAGGCATTGACCAAACAAGATGTCCAGGTCGCCCAGGCGGTGGTCGACGGAGACGACGCCATCGACGAAGTTCAGCTGGATGTCGAGGCCAAAGCCCTCCGGCTCTTGGCCCTGCAGCAGCCCTTGGCCAGGGATCTCCGGTTTATCGGCACGGCGCTCAAGATCGTCACCGACCTGGAGCGCATCGGTGATCACGCCGTGGACATCGCCAGGATTGCCTTGCGCCTGGCCAAGGAAGACTATATCAAGCCGCTCATCGACATACCGCGCATGGCCGACCTGGCCCGGGGCATGTTGCGCGACAGCCTCACCGCCTACGTGCACCAGGACGTGGAGTTGGCCCAAGGCCTGGCCGAAGCCGACCACACGGTGGACTCTTTATACCAACAGGTGTTCCGGGAACTGCTGGTGTTCATGATGGAGGATCCCAAAACCATCCGGCAAGCTACCCAGCTTTTGTTTGTGGCACAGCACTTGGAAAGGGTTGCCGACCACGCCACTAACCTGGGAGAAGGATTGATCTACATGGCGACCGGTGAGCGCAAAGACCTCAACGTCTAGCACGCCGGCATCGCCCCATTAAGCCGCGCAAGGAATGGGCGGGGCCGCCCCTCCGCCCGGGGCAGCTTGGGCATAACATCAGTATCTCTCCTACCAGTAGGCACCGGCCGTTCACTTTTTTGGGCGGCAAGGTGTTACCATCTGCGGGCCGGCGGCCGATGATCGATCCCGGATGTGCACTGGCACTAGGCTGGTGACCGGAGGACACGGATGTCCAAACGCACGTTGGTAAGTTGCCATCAATGCGCTTGTCTCCCCAAGTGCTTTCCCCATCCTGGCCGGTTGGACCGGGAGAGCGCCCGCCAGGCGGCCGCTGCCTGCAACAGCTGGCGCAAGGGATTGACTACCGAAGTAGTGGCGGTCATGGGGTCTCAGCGGGGTATCAGCCGTAAGGGTGCCGAGCGGCTGTGCGCCGCCGAGCATGCCCGCTTTGTCGGCCCAGGTCTCCTTCTCGTTACCGGCCTGGCGGCGGGCAGTGAGTGAAGAAAGCGGTCCGGCCGCTTTCCCCTTTTCCGTGCCTGGGCGGCGCCGCAGGTCCAGGGTGAACCATGACGGGAGGACCCGCTCCGGCTCCCGGCCGCAGCGTCAGTGCAGGCGTGAGACAAGTACCCTCGGCATCCCGTAGGATCCTCTTGATCAACCAGCTCCGTCCTTTTCCCCCATGACTCCCCTGGGAACCCCTCCTCTCCCGGTTAGGCCATGGCTTGACAGCACCCACCGTCCCCAATATACTGGTACCCGTAGGGGTAGCTAGAAGGGCTGGTGGCCTTTTGTACACCAAGATCCGGTGGTCGTTGCAGCTGTTCGGGGCAGCCCTCGCGCTGATCCTGTTGGCGGCTGGGGTTTGGACGTTCAACCTTATCCTGGTAGGCGCGGCTGTCGCCAGCGCCTTTTTGGCCGGACGCGTGTTCTGTGGCTGGATGTGTCCCGTGGGCGCTTGGTGCGATCACGTGTTGGCAAAGCTGGCGCGAAACCGGTCCGCCCGCCGCTTCAGTCCCGGGACCGGCCGGCTGTTCGCCGCATGCTTTATCGGGACCTTCCTCTACCTTGCCTATACCGGCCTACTCGGTCGCGGGTTGCCCTTTGTCCTCATGGGTACCACCTTGGTGCTGGTCACGGCCGTGGGACTACTCTGGGGGCCCCGTACCTGGTGCGGCCAGCTGTGCCCGTGGGGCGCCCTGGCCGGGTTGGCCGCCCGGCTGGCTCCCTACCAGCTGTTCACCGCAAGCGACTGTCGCCAGTGCGGACGCTGCGTGCGGGCCTGCCCGGTAGGCGGGGCCCTGGAGGCCGGGTCCCCCGGGTCGTGGGCCGATGGCAGCTGCATCCGCTGCCTGCTCTGCCTGGAGGCGTGCCCAACCCGGTCGGTGGTGCTGGAACCGGTGCGCTAAGGACCTGCCCGGTGGTGGCCGGTCCTTCTGCGGGCCTGCCCGTGCGGTCAGAGCACCGAGCCGGCCACCGCGTTGAAAAACCTCGGCCTGACCAGGTAGTTGAAGCGGCCGTCGGCCGCAGGATGGATGCGGTTGGTTAGGAGCACCACCAGCAGGCCGTGGAGTGGGTCCATCCAAAAACAAGTCCCGGTAAAGCCGCTGTGGCCGTAAGCTGTTTTGGAGAACAGCTCCCCGGCCGGGCGCCCCGATGGAACCCACGGTTCCGTGTAGGTGCGCTCTGGCCGGATGGCAAATCCCCAGCCTCGCTCGGCCGGTAGTGGGTAGGTCTGGCAGGCGGTGGCCGCCTGTACCGTCAGGGGGCTGAAAAGGCGGACACCGCCGTAGCTGCCGCCGTTTAAGAACAGCTGGCCCAGGATGGCCAGATCGCGGGCAGTGGAGAACACCCCGGCATTGCCGCTGACCCCCCTCATGGCGTAGTGGGCGTTGCCGTCATTGACCTCACCCACCATCACGTGCTCCCGCCAGCGGTCAAACTGGTATCCCCCCTGTTTTGCCATGAGCTTTTCCACCTGATTGCCCCGCTCAGTAGCGGCGATGCGGGTTCGCCGGGAGGGAGGCGGAAGGAAGCAGGTGTCATCCATACCCAGGGGGATATAGAGGTTTTCCTGCGCGAACCGGTCCAGCGGGATGCCGGTCAGACGCCGGATCAGCTCTCCCAGCAGGATCATGCCCAGGCAACTATACTGAACTCGGGTCCCCGGAGTAAACTCCAGGGGCGACCGGCAGATGACCTCAACGGCCCCCTCCGGGCTGTCGCTCATGGCGTACAGGGGCAGCCAGGCCGGCAGTCCGGACGTGTGCAGAAGCAGGTCACCGATGGTCACGTGCTCTTTGCCAACAGCTTCTGGAAAGTGCGCGGGAAGCGGCTCCCCGAAGCTGACCACCCCCTGTTCCGCCAGGATGAGCAAGGACGTGGTCGTAGCTACCACCTTGGTGATGGAAGCCAGGTCAAAGCTGGTGTGCACTGACATGGGGCGGACTTCCGGCTCCAGCATGGCCTGGCCTAAAGCGGCGTGGGCGGCGACCACGCCATAGCGGGCCACCAGGTAAACGGCCCCGGGAATGAGACCCCGGTCAATGGCTTGCGCTAGGACCTGGTGGGCCCGGTGGAGGCCATCCCCCGCCAGGCCCACCTCCTCTGGCCTACCGGATCTCAGAGTATACTGCATCCAGGACCCGCCCCTCTCCACCCGGCTCGACGCCAAGGCCCCGCCGCCCGGCCGGCGGCATGGCCCTGCTAGCCCGGCCCCGCTAGCTTTCCCCCTCCGCACCGTACCTGGGTCTCACCGCGGCATGGCCGCGTAGCGACAGCCGGGCCGTCAGCGTGCCCGTGAGCACCAGCACGGCGCCCATCGCCTCTTCCCACCCAAATGGCTCCCTGAGCCACAGTAGCGAGCTGAGCAGGGCCACCACCGGCACCAGGTACTGGTAGAGCATGACCTTCACCGGTCCCAGGTCGGCGACGCCACGGTACCACAGCACCCAGGAAAGGCCGCCGGCCAGCAATGAAGAATAGGCCAGCTGCAGCCAAAACGGCCAAGGCAGCTCGGCCCAAGCGATGTCCCGGGCCAGACCCAGGCCGGGTATGGCGGTCACCAGCGTGATGACGGCGAACACATAGGCAGTGATTTTCGTGGGTGAACAGCGCTGCAACAGGCGCGGCCCCATGTGGGCATAGAGCGCCCAAGTGAAGGCCGCTCCCAGCGTAAGCAGGTCGCCTGTCAGTTGAGAGCCACCGGGGACGGTGGCGCCCCCCAGGTCCACGATCAAGGCCACGCCCGTCATGGCCAGGATCAGGGAAACGACCACCCGCCAACCTGCACGTTCCCCGGTCGCCGCCCGCATCATCACTACAAACGCGGGCGCGGCGGCTAGAAGCAAGGCCGATTTGCCCGAAGTGGTCCGCGCCAGGCCGTGCATCCAGAACACCTGGTTGACACCGGCCACCCCTCCCAGAAGGAGCATGGGCCACCAGTCCCGCCGGTCCAGTCGCAGCGTACCCTCATGCCACCTGACCAGGACGAACAAGGGCACGGTGACCATGAAGAACCGCACCACCGCGAAGGACATGGGATCCACCTGGGCCAGCGCCTGCTTCACCACGGCGAAGTGGCTCCCCCAGATCAACACCACTACCAGGAGCAGGAAGTCATTGGTCTTGACCCGGTTGCGCATGGGTTTTACGCCGCCTTGTGCATCTTATAGCTAACCGCGTCATCTTCGACGGGACCACCTGCCATTCCTACTCCCCCGCAGTCAACTGGTACGGGACTTCACAGCTGCACCGGCGGACCAGTAGCCGGTAGGTCAAGGCCCCCGGGAATAACCGACCGGCGTACCCCCCCCAGAGCAGTGACGACCACCCGCACCAAGCAGGCCAATCCCGGCTGGGAGGCGGCCAAGGCCGTGCCCCCGCCGGCCCAGGTTACCCTCTGGAAGCGCCGGCCACCGGGGTAATGTGAACACCGGCCAGTAGCGCGGCGGCGTAAGCGACTCTCGCCCCGGGACCCAGCCTCCCCGCCGCCTCCACCATCGGTGGCTCGCTCCCGAGCGTCCAAGGGTAGGCTAGCGGCGCTGGCCAGGCACCTAGCGCCAGCGCTCAGGCCCACGTCGACAGCCCCGGCTACCGCCCCGCCCATGAGCACTCACCGCCGAGTGGCCGGCGCGCCCACGGGTGCCAGCACTGCCACGGCCATCGCCAGGTTGCACGCCAGGTAGAGTAGCGCCCAGAGGGGCCGGGGGGATATGGCGCGCTCTGTCATCCCAGGCCGGGACGTGGCGCCGGTTCCCGGACCGCCCCGCGCCAGAACGCCGGCACAGACCCCGACCAGCCGTCGACCACCGGCCG
>DMHJ01000135.1:10561-11056 GCA_003449495.1 Clostridiales bacterium UBA8153 | reverse complement strand
CGCCACCGTCACGGCAGCTACTCCCGTTTCGTGGTGATCGGGTTGCGTGACTTCCGGCTAGCGATGCCCCGGCTGTACTGCCCCTGGTGCCGCAGAACCGAAGCGGTGCTCCCGAGCTGGCTCAGCCGGCGCTGCGTGTACCCCGCCTGTTGGCGCCAGGCCGCCGCGGTGAACTATCTGGCGCGGGTGAAGGGGGTCACCGGCCCGTAGCAGCCGAGTTCCACCTGAGCTGGGAGCTGCGGTGGGCCGTGGGTGGACCGATTGGCTCATCAGGCCATGGACCTGCTGGCGCAGTTGACCGGGCTCCTGCTCGGGTACGAGCCCGCGGGGAGGGCGGTTACGGCCTGGCCCGGCGAGATCAGAAGGGGCGTCGATGCATACCGGGCCAAGACCCAAGACCCGGCCCAGCGGAGGCGCTTGGCCGCCATCGGCCCCCGGCTCACCGGTACCCGCCAGTTGTGGTCGGTTGGCACGACTGCGGGACTGGGCTGGGGT
>DMHJ01000135.1:0-10233 GCA_003449495.1 Clostridiales bacterium UBA8153 | reverse complement strand
GGGACTGGGCTGGGGTGAACCGGACCCGGTTCACCTCCCGCCCTTCCTTGACGGCTGCGCGCAGGCCCTCGGCTAGCGGCTATACCTCCTCCCACTGGACCTTGACCCAGTCACCGGGATGGCTGCCCGCACCAGCCGGGTCGATCCCACCGAAAGCTTGTCACGCCAGCCCGGGCCCGGGCGGTTGGGCTTACCCCAGGGGGTGGCCAGGCATGGACGACCGGTCAACGCAGATGATCTTTTTCCGCTACAACGTGATCGCTCCGCGGCGGGACCCGGGCCGGCCCCGGCGGATGGACCCGGCCGTGCTCCGGAAGGCGGTGGCCCGGCGGGAAGCGGTGCCCGAACGCAGGGTCCGCCCGATCGTCGAGCTCCTGGCCTTGGACCCGGAGACACCGGTGCAGGCGGGAGACCTCCAACCCTCCCCCCCGGACCGTCACCTGAGGCGGCTGGGCAAGATCCGGTTCTTACTGCCGCTGCCCCAGCAGGCTTACCGGCGGTACGAGCAGGACCGGCCCAGCAAGCGTGTCCTCAGGCTGCTGCGCGCACACAATCTCCGTATGGGCGCTTGAAGTGCGGGATGTTTTTATCGGCTGGATGCGGGTAAGCCCGAGGGGGTGAGCTGGGATGAGCAGGCCTGACCGTTGCCGACATTGCCAGCTGGTGCGGCGAGAGCGGACAAAGGCGGCCCTGGCACTCGGGCCCGAGCGGCAAAAGAAGGGGTTGCGGGCCCACCCCCGGCCCATACTGCCCAACCGCCAAAGCGAATTCCGCACGCTCGAGGAGGAGCGAGTCGAGCGCCAGTTGACGGTGCAAGGGCAGTTCGAGCCCTCATGCCCAGCCTCATCAAGCGGCTGAGGCTCGTCCCCGACCCCCTGAACCCTAGGAACGTCAAGCGCACGGCGAAAGTCTCGCCCTGCTCTACTTCTCGCGACCATGCGTCAGCCCTGCCCTTGCCCAACCGAAAGGAGATGGGGGTGCCGACTGCGAAATCCCCCCTGCCGGTGCTGACACCGGCACCTCGGAACAGAGGAGGACATCCGTGGCCGCCTTTACCTGCCTCATCCAGAAGGTCATCGACAGCGGCAAGTGCCGGGTAGCACCCGACTACCACGGGCCGGGAGCCGAGTTCTATGACCTCGTCCAGACCTGGCAGGACGACCTCCCCTACTACCTCACTTGGGCCGAACGCCAGGGCTCGCCCATCCTGGAGCTGGGCGCCGGGACCGGCCGCGTACTGCTGCCCCTGGCCCGGGCCGGCTACCGGGTCACCGGCCTCGAAGCCTCTCCTGACATGCTCTCGATCCTGGAGCGCAAGCTCTCGGGCGAACCCGCCGACGTGCGATCTAGGGTCACCCTCCTCCGGGGTGACATGCGCGACCTCTGCCTGAACTCGAGGTTTTGCCTCATTCTCCTGCCCCTGCACACGCTGTCGCACCTCCTGGGATACCAGGACCGCCTCCGCGTCTTCCGCGCCGCCGCCCGGCACTTGGTGCCCGGCGGGGTCTTGGTGGCGGACGTGGAACTGGGTCGGCCCGAGGAGACACGGACCGCGCCTCCAGCTCCGGTGCTCAGCGGCGTCCACTACGACGCCCAGCGCGACTCACTGCTCCTCATCTTGACCCACGAACGCCCGGTGCAGGCGCCAAGACCCGCCCGCCACCTGGAGCTGCTCTACCTCACAGTCGACGCGGAGGGGAAGGCGAGCCTCACGACCACGGTGTGCACAGAGGAGCTGACCCCCGTGGAGGAACTGCGCCGGCTTATGGAGGAAGCGGGCCTGAAGCCAGTGGGGCTGTACCGGAACTACGCCGAGGAAGACCTCCGGGAAGAAGACCCGACGGCGGTGGCAGTAGCCAGAAAGCCGCGTTGACGGTGCCTGGCGCTACGTCGCACGCTGAAGTGACCCAACGCCCGCACACTGGCCTCGTGGTTGCGCCAGCCTCGCTTGGTTTTCGTCAAGACAGTGGCTCGGATGTAGAGCAGGCCGGTGTCTCGCTGGGCGACCTCCTGGACCAGCATCGCCACTGAATGGGGCACTTCCTCGTTGGGTGAGGTGCAGCACCCGTTCGCGCACCAGCTTGGCGAAGACCAGCTGTTCCGCCTGGTCGGTTGCGCACTCCGGTGAAATCGATCACCCGGTCCGGTCGAAGCCGATCGGTCGCTCCACCCAAATCGATCACTTGAGCATGTGATCGGCGCATAGCGACGTCGGGTGTCCTTCACATGTCCGCCCAGTTGACGGGTTGGACCTCATAACCTCCCGCATTTGCCTCCCCTTCGTTGCCCTTCCATACCAGGAGTTATCACGGCGGCGAGGTCGCGTTCTTCTACCCGGGTGTACTGCTGCCGAGATAGGTACCCGCCGTCTGGAGCACCCAGCCCAACTTCCCCCAGGGCTAGGCACCAAGGCCGCAGTATGCATCACAACGGTCACACCTGACCCGCCAGCTTGTCCTCCACGTACTGGACGATCTCCGCGACCAGAGTCAAGGCTTGGGCCGCCGCAGATTCGCCATAGACCTCAGCCGGAATGCCTTCTGGCAACCCGCCAGGATACCGGGTCGGTATGTAGAAGGTGTCGAGAATGGACCATCGGGATAGCCGCCCCGCCAGGTCTTCGTGGATCGCCGAGGCTTCAGTTGCCAGCCGGTGAATCGAGTGGCCGGGCACGTTCTCCTCACCGCTGGCATAGAGCAGAGCTTTCAGAGCCTTCTCCCCGATCTGCTGGGCCAAGAAACATGCCAGGTAGTAACCGCCTTCCTCGGCCAGGCGGCGCGCCCACTTGAGATCCTCCCGGGCCTGCCGCAGCCACCGTTTGCCCTCTTCAAGGGGAGACCTTCTCACAGCGTCGCCACCCCTTTCGGCCTTTACCCGCTGGCTTTCTCATAAAGGACAACCTCGTCTTCGAGGATGGTGGACAGAAAGCCGGTGCCCCGCATGGCTTCGAATTCAGCCGGGGTGTAAGCCAGGAGGTCGAAGTCTACGGGAATGCGAAGCACATCGCAGACCAGGCCGTGCACTCGTTGCAGGCGGGTAACGAAGGGTTCATCAGTGTCCAGGATCACCAGGATGTCGAGATCCGTCAGGAGGTCCCGCCGCCCGCGAGCGTACGACCCAAACAGGCTGACCCGGCGGACCTCGGGGAGACGCGCCAGGGTGCGGCAGATGATGCCCACCGCCGCTTCCAGGCCATTCACGTAGACGGCCCGGGCTTCTCTCAGGTCCATGCCGGCCCTCCTTGCTCGGTGCCGTCCGGCTATTCCGTATTCCATCTTACCCCGTTTAGCCACGGGAATCACCGGAGTCGGCCGCGGGCCAAGCCTTCCACCAACAGGCCGTCATCGATGCCTGAGGAGACCCGCTTCCATATTCCGAAGGCCTTGGAACTCTTCCGGTGCATAGGCCAGCACCTCAAGTGGGGTCCTGATGCGTGCAGTGGCCTGTCCCAGTAGTTCCCACCTTCTCCAGTGCGGCATTCCGGCGAAGCTTGAGGAAACCACAGCAGGCGCCGACGTCTGAGCACTGAGCCACCGCCCGTTCTCCCTCGAGTTCTCCGGGTAGTCCCGGGCCCCGTGGCCCGGACACATCTTGACGCAGCCACCCCTCTACCAGGATATGCTATCACCGGGTGGCAGCTGGGGCAACGAACCCGGTATAGCCATGGACGACCCGCGGAGGCGGGCCTCTGTGGAATCGCCCACCGCCCGCGTAGGCCGCCCTTGCTCCTCTGGTGCTCCACAACTGGAGTTGCCCTGGTTTGGCGGACAGTCAAATGCTGGCCGCAGTTGCTGACAACTCACCCGGTCTAGTTGTTCGCTCTGAACTGACCACCTTCCTTTCAAACTCGTCCGGACTCAGATACTACCCGCGCGCCGAGTGCTGTGGCCTGCGGTTGTAGGCTCGGCCGGTGCGTTGTCGAGGGCATCCCCCACGCTCCCCATCGAACCCACCGGGCCAGCCGACTCAGGCCTCTTGGTGAACGCCAGAGCGGTGTACTCGCTGCCGTGGTCGGAGTGATCGATCACTCCCCGGCCGGGCCGGCAGGTCTGTACGGCCATGTCGAGCGCGTCAACCACCAGAGCTGTCTTGGCCGTGGCGTCCATCGCTCAGCCAACGACCTTGCGCGAATGAGCGTCGTGATAAAGGAATTGCTGAACAGGTCGGCGTTGCCAAGGGGGCCGCGGAGCCGTCCAGGCTGAGTTCTAAGGCAGCAAAGCGAGACCGGCGGCCATCCACAGTGCGCCGGCGTGAAAGCCTAATGCCGTCAAACCCAGTGAGGCGGCCACTCCTGTGGCGCCGGGACTCGCGAGTCGAGGGGTCAGTTCGAACACCAGAAGGATCGCCACACCAAACATCGCCACATAGACGGCGGACACCATCGACGCGCCCAGCAGGGCTAAGAAAGGCTTGGCCTTGGAAGAGCATGCGCCGGAGCAAGCCGTTCTGCTCGACGATCAACCCGAGGAGGCCCGTCCACCCCAACACCTGGCCCGGTGTGAACGACCAGCGGGCGAGTATCCACTTCCAGGGCAGGATGAAGCCCAAATACGGCCCGACCCACAAAAGCGAGTTCAGCCACAGGTTCGGGTGGATGTCGCCACGGAAACTGATCGCGAGGTTCTGAGTGAGGAAGGCGGTCCACGTGATGCAGACCACCAGCAACCGCAGCACCCAAGGACTCGGCAAAGCCGAGCGCAGCCAGTCGACCCACGCCACGGCCAGCAGACCGAGAGGCACGAGCGTCCACTGCCAAGAGCCAGGAACGTTGGTCGCGAAAAGCAGGCTCCCTGCGAGTGCGACCACCCAGTATACCCAGGGTAAGGTAGGGATAGCGGATGGACCGCACAAGACTCATAGTTTCTTGTTGAGCCATTTCATCACCCCGAACATATATTTGCTTCACCGTAGCATCCTGTCCAGGGGTGCCGGATTTCGGGCGGGAAATTCGATGGGAAGTACCCAATTCCTGCCGCAATTCCCATGCCTCCCTTCTTGCCCAAGCAGCCGCCAGGCCTGGCGCCGCATCGCCAGTTCTATGAGGTTCCGTGCGAGCCGGGCGTTGCCCGCGCGGTCCGGGCCAACGGCGCGCGACCGCTCCCCCTAGAGCCGGCGTGCCAGTTCCTCATGCGCTTCCCGTTCCAGGCGGTACTACCGCTCGCACAGCATGAGATCGGCAATGGCCAGCAGTTCCCGGCCCGTACAGTCCCGGAAATCGAGGTGAAGGGGAAACCGGGATCGTAATCCGGGATTGGCGAGGAGGAACGACCGCATCTCCCACTGATAGCCCGCCAGGATGATGATGAAGTCCTTGTGGTCCTCCATGGCCTTCACAAGCTTGTCGATGGCCTCGCGGCCGAAATCCTTGTCGCCACCCCGGGCCGGCGAGTAAGCCTCGTCAATGAACAGGATGCCTCCCGATGCCCGGCGGATGTGCTCCCGCGTCCACTGAGCGGTGTGGCCGATGCACTGCCCCACAAGGTCCGCCCGCTCGACTTCCACCACGTGGCCACTTTCGCGTACCCCGGCGCCGTGTAAGATCGTGTTGAGCAGCCTGGCCACGGTGGTTTAACCCGTCCCCGGATTGCCGCGGAAGATCATGTGCAGGGAGGTGGCATCCGCCGCCAGGCCCTCGCGCGCCCGGCGAGCCTGGATGACGGAGAAGGCTCGGATCTCCTTCACTAGGCGCTCAACTTCGCCGAGACCGATCAGGGATGCGAGTTCCCCGAGACAGTCCCCGGGACAGGCTGCAGCCGGCTCGGCACGGGAGGGAGAGACGGCCGGCCGGTCCAGACCTCGCCACCGGGCGATAGCCTCCGCCGGACCGATATCCCCTCTCTCCAGGCACTCGAGGATGGGTTCGGGGTCGGGAAGCCGGGGGGCGTCCGGCGGTCGATGCTTGCCCATGACTCACCCCTGATGGCGACTTGCCGGCAGTATACGCGACCGGCGCCCGGGGTGACATCGGCCTGCCTCAGATCACATGACCAGCCCGCCATCCACCCCAGTACCCGGCCGGTGATCTAGGCCGCCTCGTCGGAGGCCAGGAACAGATAAGCGGCCGCCACATCGCCAGGGTGCCCGAACCGTCCCAGGGGCGTGCGGGCGCTCATGAGGTCCAGCACTTTCTCCGGCACCCGCGCCGTCATGTCCGTCTCAATGAACCCGGGGGCGACTGCGTTCACCCAGATGCCCCAAGGTCCCAGCTCCCGGGGAGCGCCCTGGTCATGCCGATGATGCCTGTCCTAGTGGCGGCGTAGTTGACCTGGCCGATGTTGCCGTACACGCCTATTACCGACGATGCATTGATGATCGATCCGGCCCCTTGGGCGAGCATTGCCGGCAGCACGGCTCGGATGCAGTGGAAGGCGCCGGTCAGGTTGAGGGCGATGACCCGATCCCACTGCTCGGACGTCATCTTCGCCGCCAGGGCATCGGCCGTTATCCCTGCATCATTTACCGGGACATCGATGCGTCCTGCCGAGGGCCTCCGCGGCGCAACGTTCGACCTCAGCCTGCATGGCGACAACGGTGAAGCAGGATTTGGGCAGAGGTCGAGGGAGAAACAGTCGCTTGAAGAGGCCAGGGGTGCGGGGACCCCCGTTCATGTCCCTTCAGTTGGCCAGGCCATGTGGCAAGACGGTGGCCAAACAGCGTGAGCGACGGCAAAACTCCCGACCCCAGCGGGTCGGGAGTCAGTCTCCCCTATACCATCGTACCGGTCCCAGCCCCACGGCAGACCGGCCGGGCGCTTCCTTATTCGCAAATTGTCCGCCGGTGTGCACTAGTGCGTCCCGGGCCCTCCCCGCACCAGGCCGGGGGAATACCTCACGGCGCATCCCCTCCCGCCGTCCGGTGCGGCTGGCTACACCGCATCGATCTCCAGTGCCTTCTGCCGGCAGGCGGCCACACAGAGACCACAGCCTTTGCAGCGGGCTTGATGAATCGAGATCTTCTTGCTATCCGGGTCGAACACGATCACATTGGGATCGGGACATGCCCATATGCATAATTTGCAGCCATTGCACTTCTTCTCATCTACCTTGCAGATAACATACATGCGGGCTTACCCTCCTCACAGTGCATACTGCTGTACGCAGCTCTTGGCCTGTTCCGCCACGGCCACGTTCTTTTCGATCAGCTGGGCCACCTTGGCGAACTTGCCTTTCAGCACATCGTCAAGGGCCGCGGTGGTTCCGGAGGCAATGAATTTTGCCCCCCCGAATCGCTCCGTCAGCGCCTCTTCCAAGGCCCCGGGTTTGACCAGGTTGACTACCCCCAGTAGCGCCCCGAGCATGGCGATGTTGGTGGACAGATTGGTTCCGGCCACCTCCATCGCCACCTGGGTGGCTGGGATGTAGTAGAGCTGAGCTGCAAGCCCGGCTAGCTGTGCCAGATCGCGCTCGCCCAAGGGTAGCGGCTCGGGCGCGTTGATGATGATCTTGCCCTGCGGCTGCAGCCCTTCGAAGAACGGCATGGTATAGCATTTCCCCAGCGTGATCACGTGAGGATGCAGGATCAAGATGATGTCCGGGAAGAGCACTTCCCCGCGCTCCCGTATGGGATGCGTGGAGATGCGCACATAGCTTTCGGCCGGCGCCAGGCGCTTCTCCGCCCCAAAGAACGGGTTTACGGTACTCAGTAACCCTGAACGCACGGCCGCAACGCCGAGGATGTGCGCGGCGGTAACCACCCCTTGCCCTCCCAGGCCGGACATGCGGATGAAGGTTTTCTCCTGCATTACCCCTTGGCCTCCTCTAGTTGCTGGATGTACGCGGCCGCCTCCGGCGAGAGATACTCGTCGGGCCTGAAGAGGCCTGCCTTCTCCTGTTCCCTGATTACGGACAGCGTATCGGCGGGCTTGAACTTATAGTTGGTCGGACAGGGAGTGTATAGCTGGACGTAGGTCGGGCCGATCTCGCGGGCGATGAGGATCGCGCGCCGGACTGACCGTTCCAGGCGCCTGGGCTGGTGCGGTGCCGCCACGGCCACGTAGACGCAACCGGCGGCCTTGGCCACCTCGGGGAAGGCGACCTTCTTGAACTTCTTCCCCATGGGGGCCATGTTCAACACCGTCCCCAGCTGGCTCATGCCGCTTTCCTGCCCGCCGGTATTGGCGTACGCTTCGTTGTCCAGCATGATGGTGGTGAGTTTTTCCCCTCTGAACCAAGAGTGCATCACCGACTCCAAACCGATATCGCACGTGGCCCCGTCGCCGGCAATGACCACCACATCCTTGGCGCGATCGGGAAAGCGGAGGGACAAGGCCCGCTTGAGCCCGGTCGCCACGGCATTCTGATTGCCGAACAAAGAGTGGATATTGTGCACCGCCACCTGGGGGAAGGCCAGCGAGCTGCATCCGGTTGCTCCGACGATGACCGTGTCCTCGGGGCTGGGTAGCGAGATTAGCGTCAGGCGCAGTGAGAGGGCAAGACCACAGCCGGCGCACAAAGGGTGCTCCTCCAAGAGCTCCTTGAACGTCCCCAGCTCGGCTACGCCCAGCTGCTTCTCAAACGGCCCCTTCTCGACCAGCTCCCGGTACTCAGGAGGCATGACCTCCTCAAAACCGGCGGATATCTTGAACATCCTGCGCGTCATGCCGAGCACCTCCTGATGGCATCCACGATCATATCCGTGGGCATGGTCATCCCGCCGAAAACCCGGGGGCCCCCCACCACTTTCCCGTTGTCCTCAATGGTGGCCCGGATCTCCCTGGCCAGCCACCCTACCCGGTTGAACTCCGGGACAACGATGGCTTTGCACTGGCCGGTGAGCGCCCGCATCTCCTCGGTGGGAAAGGGACGCAGACACTTGACCTTCACCAGACCGGCTTCAAACCCCAGTCCGGCCGCGGTTTGGATGGCCGCCCGGCTCTGGGAGACGGCAGTCCCCGAAGCTATTACCAGGATGTCCGCCCCGGGGTTTTCTGCCTCCACCAGGCCGCCCAGGTAGTGCTGGATGTACGGCCGGGCCCTTTCGGCCGCCGCCGTTACTTCCTGTTGCCAGGAAGCGTGCGCCGCGTAGCTGATAAAGTTGCTCTTCATCACAAAAGGATCCCGCATCTGCCTGAACGGCACGTTTTCCATGTCCATCACCGGTACGGGCGAGCTATACGGCTGATAGGCGGGCAGCTTCATCTCGGGAGGAGCCACCATCACCTCGTCCCGGGTATGAGTGACGAAGAACCCGTCGGCGAAAACCCCCACCGGTATGTGTACATCGCACTGCTCGGCAACGACAAAGGCCTTGAGGATCATGTCGTACAGGTCCTGGGCGTCCTCCGCATGGAACATAATCATGCCCGTATCCAGCATATAGGCCATTTCGATGGTATCGGGCTGGATCGTCAGGGGCGAGTTCACGCCCCGGGTAAGAAAGGCACACACGATCGGCAGCCGGGCGCCCGCCCAGGTAGGAAACATTTCAAAGCTGCGCAGCGTACCCGGCCCGCCGGTGGCGGTAAAAACGCGAACGCCGCCCATGGACGCTCCCGCCACCGCCGACATCACCGAGAACTCGTTTTCTCCCCGGAAATAGTCTTTCAGGTAGCCCTCGGCGTACAGGTCGCCGACAATGTGCATGCTCTCGGACTGTGGGGTGATGGGATAGGCAATACCAACGTCCACATTGGCGCGCTTGATGGCCTCACCCACGGCTTCGCTGCCGGTTACAAAGAGCTTGCGCCTCTCGCTCTGGAAGAACAGCCGGTCTGGATCTACCGTGACTTGCTGTGTCATCACTGCCGGCACTCCCCTTTCCTGCGCACGATCGCTGCCGTCAGCTGTTTCATCTCTGCAAGCCCCATCTGGCGGAAGGAAACCATGGCGTCTTCGTGGCCCACTTCTGCGCAGAGGGCGATAGTGTAACAATCAGTACCGCCCCGGATGATCTTCAGGGCGAGATTGGCGTAATGGCAGTGCACACCGACAAAGGCACAGACATCGATCTGGTTGTGCCAGATGGTCAGGTTAGGGTGGTTGGGGTTGATCTCCACCGCCGGGTTGATCATGGGATACTTCGGGCGATAGTCGGGCATGGGAATGATGCCGGCACCCGCCGCCTTGGCCATGTCCAACACCGCTCGGGCCTTGGCCGCTACCCCTTCTTTCCAGTCCCAGAGCACCAGGGGCCCCGGGAAGAAGTACGCGTTCTTGGCAGCCAGCAGCTTTTCCGCCGCCTTCTCCAAGGCCTCTTCCAAGGAGACAATGGTTCCTTCCACCAGAGCCTCGCCCC
>DMHJ01000224.1:4149-6415 GCA_003449495.1 Clostridiales bacterium UBA8153 | reverse complement strand
TCTCAGGCTCTTCAAACACCGCTTCGTCCAGTCTGGGCATGACCATGCCGTATCCCAGATTCACTGCATCCTCCATGCCTTTCTTGACATGATCGTATGCGGTCTTGGCCGCTACGCATGCTCGCACCGTGCGGAAGCGGGCCCGGTGGTCGGGGATCTCGATACCGGCCAGCTCGCCCAGCACCTCGAAATACAATCCTTCCTCGACCGTCATGGTCATGATGGCCACTCCCGTACCCATGTCCATGCTGGCCAAGGTCACCTGCTCGCTAACGTCGGATGCGTGCAGCTGGTGCATGGCCCGGTCTATGTCCCTCAGCCGCTTGACCCCTCCTACGGCCGTATCCACCACTTGCTCCAGCCGGGCGCGTAGCCAGTGACGCGCGTCCAGCTCCTCCAACCAGAAGGGCAGGTTGACAGTGACATCGCTGACGGGAAACTCGTAAAGAACCTGCTCCAACCCGGTGAAGATATCGCTCTCCGTCATCTGCTTGCAGTCCACCGGGACGACCGGGACATCGTGCAACACCTCCAGCTCCCCGGCGAGCTCCAAGGTCGAACGGGCGTAGGGCTGGGTGGTGTTGAGGACCACCACAAATGGCTTGCCCAAGGCCTTCAACTCATTGATGGCCCGAGTCTCCGCCGGTACGTAGCTCTCTCGCGGTAGCTCTCCGAAAGAACCATCGGCGGTGATGACCAGCCCGATGGTGGAGTGATCGGTGATGACTTTGCGGGTGCCAGTCTCGGCGGCCTGCTCAAAAGGGATCTCCTCTTCAAACCAAGGGGTGCGTACCATGCGCGGGCCACCGTCTTCGGTAAACCCGAGGGCTCCGTCTACGATGTAGCCGGTGCAGTCCACCATCCTCACGCGCATGGTGACGTTGTCACGCAGGGTGATCTCGACCCCATCATCGGGAATGAACTTGGGCTCCACCGTCATGATGGTACGTCCTGCCGCGGCCTGGGGCAGCGAGTCTCTGGCCCGTTCCCGCTGGTGTTCATCGCGGATGTTGTCCAGAACCAGGAGCTCCATGAAGTTGCGTATGCAAGTGGACTTACCGCCACGGACCGGACCGGCCGCCCCGATGTAGATATCCCCTCCCGTCCGCTTGGCGATGTCTTCGATGAGATCGAATTTCTCCAACCGGTCTCTCCTCCTGTCCTCGCCGGATGCACGCCCCATCTGGGCCCGACCAGACCAATCGTGCCCTGGTCCGGCAACGGCCGGGCACCGTTCGGCCGCTATGGCGGGCAGTAGAATGCTATGCCTTGCCAGTCCAACAATATGCTAGCCTTGGCCAACTTTACCGTACCGTCAAACCTGAGGCCGGATGTCCCCAGGTTGCCTCTACCCGGCCGAACGCCTCGGCATTTCCGTCCGGGATAGAGGGCACGGCCTTGAGGGCAGAAAGCAGCAACGTGAAAGCGACCCCAACAACACGTGGAGAAACGGCGGCAGCCACCTGCTCCGGTCAGGCACAGACGGGGAGTGCCGGCATCCGGCAGGCGGCTCGCCTTAGGGCCAGAGGACGGACGGAGGCGTGGGTCACAGGGAGGGGAAGGCCTATATCTCAGCTGAGTCCGGGCGGCAGGAGACCGCTGGCGGGGAACGATCTTCGCCCTCCTCTTTAGGGCTGCGCGTCATCACGCGGGCCAGTCCCACCTGTGGGGGACAACCGTCGAACAAGATCGCCTGGACTTGCTGGGTGATGGGCATGTCCACCCGGTAGTGCTGGGCCAGTTCCCAGGCGGCCCGGGCGGTGTTGACCCCTTCCACCAGCAGCCCGGTGGAAGCCGTGAACTCCTGGATGCTGTTCCCTTCCCCCAGAGCCATGCCGGCCTTGCGGTTGCGGCTGTAGTCGCCCGTGCAAGTCAGCACCAGGTCTCCCATGCCCGACAGGCCGGCAAAGGTGGAAGCCTGGGCGCCCATGGCCCGCCCCAACCGGGTCATTTCTGCCAACCCCCGGGTGATGAGGGCCGCCCGGGCGTTAAGTCCCAGACCCATACCATCGGAAATTCCCACGGCGATGGCGATGACATTCTTCAGGGCACCTCCGAGCTCCACGCCGCAGAGGTCGGGATTGGTATAGACGCGCAGGCGGTCCGTCATCATGGTCTGTTGGACCAGACGCGAGGCGCCGGTCTCCCCGCCTACCACCGTGGCCGTAGGCAGGCACCGGGCCACTTCCACGGCGAAGTTGGGTCCGGAGAGGGCCACTACCCGCCGGCCATCCACTTCCAGTTCAGTGGCGACCAGCTGGGACAT
>DMHJ01000224.1:0-3764 GCA_003449495.1 Clostridiales bacterium UBA8153 | reverse complement strand
CCGGGGGCAAGTGCGGACGCAGCCGTTGGCAGATCCGGCGCATCACCGCCGAGGGCAGGGCCAGGATGACGAGACCCGCCCCGGCCACCGACTCCTCCAGCCCGGCCGTGGCCCGCACCGGACCCAGGTGCACGCCGGGTAGATAGGTGGAGTTGACCTGGGTGGCGTTGATCTCCTCGGCCAGCTCCGGGCGGCGGCACCAAAGGGCTACGGTATTCCCGGCCGCCAGCAAGGGCACGGTCAGCGCCGTCCCCCAGGTGCCCGCCCCCACTACCGCCACCCTCATGGGGGTGGTCTCCTTCCTAGGCGGTTCTCGGTGCCCGCCCGTAGCCGCGCGATGTTGCCGCGGTGCCTGACGATGACCAACAGCCCTCCGGCCACGGCCAGCAGCCGGAAAGGCAGCGGGTTGGGCAGGATGAACGAAACGACGATGGCGGCTACCGCGCCCACCATGGACCCCAGCGACACGTAGCGGGTGGCGGCCACCGTAGCGGCGAAGCACACCAGCGTTACCGCCACCACCTGGGGCATCAGGTAGAGTACCGCGCCCGCACCGGTGGCCGCGCTCTTTCCCCCCCGGAAGCCTAAAAAGACCGACCAAGCGTGGCCGGCCAGCGCCGCGCCGGCCCCGGCCACCGCGCCCCACTGGGGCATGGCGGGCACCAGCAGGTCACCGGCATAGGCCGCCAGCACGCCCTTGCCTACATCCAGCAGCAGTACCGGGATGGCCCAGGCCGCGCCCAGCGTGCGAAAGACATTGGTGGCGCCGATATTACCGCTGCCCACCGCCAACAGATCGATACCGCGTGCCCGGCCCGCCAGGTAGCCGAAGGGAATCGCCCCGACCAGATAGCCGATGAGCAGCGCTCCGACCAACCATGCCACCCCCGTAGCCCGTCCGGATAGCCTCTTCCCTACCTGCGCGGCCTAAACTGCAAGATCAGCGGCGTGCCTTCTAACCCGAAAGCCTGCCGCAACCTGCCCTCGAGGTAGCGACGGTATCCGGCGGTGACTCGACTAGGCTCATTGACAAAGCACGCCACCCGGGGCGGTCTGGTGCCTACCTGGGTGACATAGTAGATTTTCAGGGCGCGGCCTTTCTCTGTCGCAGGCGGGTGCATGGCCACGGCCTGCTGCACGATGTCGTTGAGCACCGATGTGCCTAAGGTGCGACCGTGTTCGACGGCCACCCGGTCGACGGCGCCCAGCAGTGCGGGTACTCCCTGCCCGGTGAGGGCCGAGATGAACGTCACCGGTGCGTACTGCACAAACGCGAGTTGCCACCGGATCTCTTCCAGGTGTTTCTCCTGGGTACCGCTTTGCCCATCCATCAGATCCCACTTGTTCACCGCCAGCACCAAGCCGCGGCCGGCTTCGTCTATGTAGTTGACGATCTTCTTATCCTGGTCGGCTATGCCGGAGGTGGCGTCCAGGAGGAGCACGACTACCTGGGCCCGGCTCACCGCCCGCAGCGCCCGCAGGGCACTGTACCTTTCCACCCCGGCCTCCACCCGCGATCGCCGCCGGAGCCCGGCCGTATCCACGAACACGTAGTCCCGCCCGTCCAGGGTACAGGCGATGTCCACGGCGTCCCGGGTAGTGCCGGCCTCAGCGCTCACGATCATGCGGTCCTGTCCGACCAACCGGTTGATGAGCGAGGACTTACCGACGTTGGGCCGGCCCACCACCGCTACGCGGGTGGCAGGCCCGGCCAGCTTCTCTTCGGTGGCCGTCCCCGCCGGCAGCTCCGCCACGATGGCGTCCAGAAGATCGCCGGTGCCCAGACCGTGCAGGGCCGACACCACCCGGGGCTCGGCCAGCCCCAGCGCGTAAAACTCCAGGGCCGCCGTGTCCGCCGTCTTGGCCTCGCCTTTGTTTACCGCCAGGATGGTGGGGGCCTTGGCCCGGCGTAGAAGTTCGGCCACCTGCAGGTCGTCGGGCATCACCCCCTGGCGGCCGTCCACCACCAGGACGATAACGTCCGCTTCGGCAATGGCCGTCTCTGCCTGGCAGCGCACCAGCTGGCTCATATCCTCCCGTCCCGTGAAGGTAAGGCCGCCGGTGTCCACCAGGGTGAACTCTCTTCCCTGCCACTCGGTGTCGGCATAGATGCGGTCACGGGTCACTCCGGGGATATCCTCGACAATGGCCGCCTGGCGCTGGGCCAGGCGGTTAAACAGCGCCGATTTCCCCACGTTGGGGCGACCTACCAGTGCCACCACGGGCTTCATGAAGCCACGCCTCCCTCCCGGGCCAGCCGGAATAAGGCGGCCGGATGCGGCGCGCACACCAGTACCGGCACGGGACTGGGGCCCGCCACCTCCTCCAGGCGCATATCGTCCAGGAAACGCCCCTCCCGCAGCGTCTGCCCGGGAATCACCGCCGTTTCACCGCCCCGGCACTGGGACAGGGCTACCGCCAGGTCCTTCCCCGATAGCAGGCCAGCCACGGTAACCTCCGGCCCGAAGAAGGCATTGCCTGCCACCACCACCCGGGCCGAGATCCCCTCCAGCTCGCCCAAGGCCAGGGCGGCCGCTTCCAGCAGGGGGCGGGCCAGCACTCCGGTGATCAGGGCCAGCTGCGCCGGGCGGCGTGCGCGCCTGAACGATACTGCCCGCTCCCGGGCCAACTCCCTCAAGAACAGTGCCGCCATGCCGATGCCGTTTTCCAGCTGGGGAAATTCATCGTATGCCTCCGGTGCCGGGAAGGGTTGTCCAGCCTTGAGGTAGAGCTCGTCGGCGGCGTAAGCGAAGCCCACCCCCAGCTGCCGGCGGCACTCGGTCTGGCAGGCATGGACTTGCGCCAGCATGTCCCGGGCCTGGGCAGGTCCGACCGCCGCGAACCGGTTCCGGGTGAAGGCGGTGGTGCCCACCGGCACCACCCCCACCGAGCGAACACTGGGCCACAGCCCGGCCAGGTCGCGCAGGGTGCGATGCAATTCTTCACCGTCATTGGCGCCCGGGCAGATCACCACTTGGGCGTGCACCTCCACGCCGTAGGCGGCCAGCCGCTCCAGATCGGCCATGATCTCCCCGGCCCGCTCATTCCCCAGCAGGGCGCAGCGCACGGCCGGGTTGGTGGCGTGCACCGACACATACAGCGGGGATAGGCGCATGCAGCGCAGGCGCTGCCAGTCGTCCAGGGTCAGATTGGTCAGCGTGATGAAGTTACCGTGGAGGAACGAAAGGCGGTAATCATCGTCTTTGAGTCGCAGGCTGTCCCTTACCCCCGGCGGGAGGGCATCAACGAAGCAGAACGGGCACGCGTTGACACAGGCGCGTACCCCGTCGAAGGTCGGTTCGGCAAATTCCAGTCCCAGCGGCTGGTCCGGGTGCTTGGCAACCGAGACTAGGCGCGTCCGTCCCGAGCCGTCGGCCACTTTTACCTGCAGCCGATGATCGGCGCAGAGAAACCGGTAATCGATGAGGTCGCGTACCGGCTGCCCGTTGAGCTCCAGAAGCTCGTCGCCCGGCGAGATTCCCAACCGGTGGCCGATGCTGTGCGGCTCTACGGCAGCAATGCGACCACCGGCCACTTTTCCACCCCCGCCCGCATTTACACCTACATTATGGCCTTGGCCGCCGGGCAAGTCAAGTCGCCCCAAACCACTCCCAGGGCTGACGCATGCCCCGGGGCTAAACCCCTCCTGACCGTGAGTTGCCGCCCGTTCGATCCCCGGGTCTCTTTTCCAGGCCAAATGGGGCTGGTACGGCTCAGCCATGCATCGCTGGCCAAGGGAGTAGAAGGTAACCCAACCGCCCTTG
>DMHJ01000217.1:2552-5757 GCA_003449495.1 Clostridiales bacterium UBA8153 | reverse complement strand
GCCTGGGGAGTCTGGATAAGACCCGACTGGTCGGGCTGCGGGCGTGGCAGCAGGAACCGAACGCCGGCTAGGACAGTGTCCTCGCCGGGTAAGTTTTGGAGAACGGACTTGAGTAGAACGCCGGCCGTAAGAGATAATTTGGAGAAAAGATCCGCGCAGGGGTGGTGGATGCCCGTGTTGCTCTCCCGGTTGGGCGCCAGCGCCGGCCTGCTCCACATGGGCCGTGATGTGGAGATTACCGGTATTGCCTACGACTCCCGTCGGGCCGGGCCCGGGCAGCTGTTCGCGGCCCTAAGTGGGCGCCGGCGGGACGGCCACGACTTCATCGCCGACGCGGTTGGACGCGGGTGCGCCGGGCTCCTGGTGGAGCGAGCCGGCGCCGTACCCGAGGACGTCCCTTACCTTTTGGCCTGCGACAGCCGGCGTGCCATGGCCCTGGCGGCGACCGTGCTTTACGGGCATCCCACCGGTGCCCTGCGTCTGTGTGGAGTGACGGGGACCAACGGCAAGACCACTACCACCTTCATGGTGCGCCACCTCTTGCAGGGAGCAGGCATCAAAACCGGCCTGGTGGGCACGGTGCATGTGCTGGTGGGAGACACCCCGGTGGCGGCCGGGCTGACTACGCCCGAAGCTCCCGACCTGCAGGAGATCATGGCGGGCATGGTACGCGAGGGCTGCCAGGCGGCGGTCATGGAGGTATCCTCCATCGGACTGGAGCTGGAGCGGACCACCGGCTGCGAGTTCGACGCGGCCGTGTTCACCAATCTTACCCAGGACCACCTGGACCTGCACGGCACCATGGAGGCGTACCGGGACGCCAAGGCCCGGCTTTTTGCCGGGATGGGACACCCGGCCTTACCCCCGGTCAAGCCCGGGCCACGCGTAGCCGTGATCAACGCGGACGATCCGTCCGGTGCCTATATGGCCGGCAAGTGCCGGGTACCGGTGATTACCTACGGCCTGCAGCCCGGGGTCGCCGTGCGCGCCACCGGCGTGCAGCTGGAAGCAGCGGGCAATAAGTTCACCTTGGAGTCGCCCCAGGGAACGCGCCGGGTGCACCAGCGTCTCGCGGCCCGGTTCAACCTGTATAATGCCCTGGCTGCCGCGGCGGTGGCCCTACACGAGGGGGTCGACCTGGACGCGGTGGTGGAGGGGTTGGAAACCATGCCCGGGGTGCCCGGCCGTTTTGAGATGGTCCACGGGGGGCAGGAGTATGCCGTCATCGTGGACTACGCCCACACACCGGACGCCCTGGAGAACGTCCTGCGTGCCGCCCGCCGGGTGGTGAGCGGCAAGGTCATCGTGGTATTCGGGTGTGGCGGAGACCGGGATGCCACCAAGCGGCCCCGCATGGGGGAGGTGGCCGCCCGCTTGGCCGACCTGGTGGTGGTGACTTCGGACAACCCGCGCAGCGAGGAGCCGGGGGCCATCCTCTCCCAGATCGCCGTGGGACTGCAGGGCCAAGCTACCCCCTATGTCCTGGAAGCGGACCGGGCCCGGGCCATTGCCTTGGCGCTGGCGCAGGCCCGACCCGGCGACGGCGTGATCATCGCCGGTAAGGGCCACGAGACCTACCAGGCGTGCAAAGACCACACCATCGACTTTGACGACCGCGCGGTGGCGTTGGCCCGGCTGAGGGAGGTGAACTCGGGATGAGGTCCCTGTTCACCACCTTGGAGATCGCCCGGGCCACGGCCGGGAATGCGCGGCCACCCGAGGCGGCGGTGGCCATCACCGGGGTGACGGCAGACAGCCGGCGCGTGCGGCCGGGAGACCTGTTTGTGGCATTGCCGGGGGCCCGCACCGACGGCCACCTGTTTGTGGACCTGGCCTACCAGCACGGGGCCGCGGCGGCCCTGGTCAAGGGAGCACAACGTCTGCCTCCTCCTCCGGCCGGCCGGGCCCTCGTTGAGGTGGAGGACACCCTGTGGGCTTTGGGCGAGCTGGGGGCCTATCACCGGAGCAAGTATCATCCCTTGATGGTGGGCGTCACCGGCAGCGTGGGCAAGACATCCACCAAGGACCTGACCCATGCTGTGCTGGGGGTCAAATTCCAGACGCTCAAGAGCGAGGGCAACCTTAACTCCGACGTGGGACTGCCGCTCAGCTTGTTCCACCTGGATGAGAGCCACCAGGCCGCGGTGCTGGAAATGGCCATGCGCGGTCCCGGGCAGATCCGCAGGCTGGTACAGATTGCCCGCCCGCACATTGGGGTATTGACCAATATCGGCACTGCCCATCTGGAAACCCTGGGCAGCATTGAGAACATCGCCTCGGCCAAATCCGAGCTTCTGGAGGGCCTGCCCGGCACCGGCGTGGCCGTGCTCAACTGGGACTGCCCATGGGTGCGGCGGGTGGCGGACCGGACGGTGTCCCGCACCATCCGTTACGGCCTCGGTCCCGGTGCGGAAGTCACCGCCGGAGAGGTAGAGAGCCTGGGCGAGGAGGGTACCCGCTTTACCTTGCTGGTTCCCGGTGGGTCGGCCCCGGTGCGACTACCGGTGGCGGGCGGGCACATGGTGGCCAACGCCTTGGCCGCAGCGGCGGTAGGGGTGGCCGCCGGCCTGGAGGCGGCTGAGATCGCCCAAGGCTTGGGCCGGGCCGTGCTCACCGGCATGCGGGTGCAGCTGGTGCGGCGGCCGGAGCTACTGATCATCAACGATGCGTATAATGCCAATCCCCAGTCCATGGTGGCGGCGCTCTCCCTGCTCAAGGAGCTGGCCAGATCCCGGGCGGTAGCCGTCCTGGGCGGCATGTTGGAGCTGGGGGAGTACAGCGGCGAAGCCCACCGGGAAGTGGGCCGAGCCGTGGCGGCGATGGGGGTGGACTTGCTCATCACCGTGGGTACCTTGGGTACCGGCATAGCCGTGGAAGCCGCGGCGCACGGGCTGCCACCCCATGCCATCCGGGAATGCCGGGACAACGCCGGTGCCATACGGGCACTGACCGACGAGTTGCAGGTGCGGGACACGGTCCTGGTCAAAGGCTCGCGCGGGCTGGGCATGGAGGAGATCGTGCATTACCTGGAGGAGCACGCCCTGGGCTAGGAGGCAGGTAGATTGTTGCGGGTGCTGTGGGCTTCCGTGGCCGCCGGCGGGCTGGCCTGGGTGCTGGGGCCGTTCGCCACGGGATATTTGCGCCGTCTGAAGTTCGGCCAGCAGGTGCGGGACGACGGTCCTAGCGCCCATGCCGCCAAGCAGGG
>DMHJ01000217.1:0-2148 GCA_003449495.1 Clostridiales bacterium UBA8153 | reverse complement strand
CGCTGTGGGGTCCCGAGCGGTATGCCCCCCACGGTGACTCCCTGGTCCGGTTGGGGCTGGTGCTGTTAGGTGCCCTAGGCTACGGCGCATTGGGTTTTTGGGACGACTACCGCAAGGTGGTGCTCAGGAAGCCGCTGGGCCTGAGGGCCCGGGAGAAGCTGTTCGGCCAGGGCCTCATCGCTGCGGTGGTGGCCTGGGTCGCCTTGGAGCGGCTGGGACTTTCGACCTGGCTCCACCTCCCGTTCGGATCAGGGGGGGTGGAGGCCGGAGCCTGGTACCCACCGTTGCTCCTTGTGATCATGCTGGGGACGTCCAACGGCGTCAACCTTACCGATGGTCTGGACGGGTTGGCGGCGGGCACCTCCGTGATCGTGTTCGGCACCTACGCCCTGATTGCCTATGCCGCCGGCACCACGGAACTGGCCATCTTCAGCGCCGCCGTGGCCGGAGCCTGCGCTGGCTTTTTGCGGTTGAACTACCACCCGGCCCGGGTGTTCATGGGCGATACCGGTTCTTTGGCCCTGGGCGGGGGCTTGGGAGTCCTGGCCGTCCTCACCAAGACCGAGCTGGTGCTCCCCTTGGTGGGCGGCCTGTTTGTCATCGAGACGTTGTCCGTGGTCATCCAAGTGGTGGCTTTCCAAAGCACGGGCCGGCGGGTTTTTCGCATGAGCCCGTTGCACCACCACTTTGAGCTGGCAGGTTGGACAGAGCTGCAGGTGGTGCACAGGTTCTGGCTGGCGGCGGCCGCCCTGGCCGCCCTGGGGCTGGCCGGCATGATGTGGGGGGGTGCTTGAGTGTCCCAGCCCTATGCCGGTCGCCGCGCCGGGCGCAGTCGAGTTAGGCGGGACCCGGACTACGTCCTGTTCTACGCGGTGGCCGGGTTAATGTTGTTCGGTCTGGTCATGGTGTTCAGTGCCAGTGCCGTGCGGGCGTTGAGCCAGTTTGGCAACCGCTACTTCTTCGTGGTGCGCCAGCTGATCTGGAGTGTGCTGGGCCTTTTCTGTCTCATCTTCTTTATGAACGTCGACTACTCCGAGCTCAAGCGCTGGGCTCTTCCCGCCCTGCTCTTAGGCTTGGCCTGCCTGGTGCTGGTGCTCATACCGGGCGTGGGCCGGGTCGCCCAGGGTGCCCGGCGGTGGCTGGGCCCCTTCCAACCCTCGGAGATGTTCAAGCCCATTGTCGTGCTGTTTTTGGCAGCTTCGCTGGCGGACCGGGGCGATAACATCCGTAAGTTCGCGAGCGGTCTGGTCCCGTACCTCGCCCTCACCGGGCTGGCCTTCGGCCTGATCCTCGCCCAGCCCAACCTGGGCACCGGCCTGGCCATTGCCGGCACCATGGTGCTCCTGCTGTTCATGGCCGGCGCGCACCTTTTCCACCTTTTCGTCTTGGGGTTGGGCGGTGTGCCCGTGGTGCTGTGGGCGGTCTTCAGCGAGGAGTACCGGCGCCGCCGCTTTCTGGCCCACCTGGACCCCTGGGCCGACCCCACCGGGGCGGGCTGGCAGATCATCCAGTCCCTCTATGCCCTGGGTTCCGGCCGCCTCCTGGGCATGGGCGTAGGCTACGGCCGCCAAAAGTACCTGTACTTGCCCGAGCCCCACACGGATTTCATCTTCTCCGTACTCGGCGAGGAGCTGGGTTTTCTGGGGACGGCCACCGTGGTGTTGCTGTTCGGCATCCTGGCGTGGCGGGGCTACCGGGTGGCCATCAGCGCCCCGGACCGGTTCGGGTGTCTTCTCGCCGGCGGGCTCACGGCTATGATCACCCTGCAGGCCCTCATGAACCTGGGAGTGGTGACGGGTTCCATTCCCATTACCGGCCTCCCACTGCCGCTGCTGAGTTACGGAGGCTCTTCCCTGGTCTTTACTTTGAGCAGCATTGGCATGATCATGAGCATCTCCCGGTACACTACTCCGTCTGGCACAGCCTGACTCAGCATCCGGGAAGGCGGTGGCAAGGGATGCGCGTTTTGGTCACCGGTGGCGGAACCGGCGGGCACATCTACCCGGCCCTGGCCATCATCGACGCGGTGCGGCGGCAGTCTCCCCAGGCCCAGGTGTTGTACGTGGGTGGCTCCCGGGGCCTGGAACAAGAGTTGGCCGCCCAAGCCGGAGTGGACTTTGTGGCGGTGGACGTTACCGGGCTGGTACG
>DMHJ01000009.1 GCA_003449495.1 Clostridiales bacterium UBA8153 | reverse complement strand
AGACGCGATGGTGACGGCTGTGCCGGGTGGACCGGGCGGGTTGGTCCGGAGAAACCGGGCGAATGCCGGGTAGGAAGGGGGCGGGTGGTGCGGGCGGCGGTGGCTTCCCGGCCCCGGGGGCCATGGCTTGACGCGCCCAGCTGCCCGGGCTAAGATGGGAATGCGCGGAGGCCCTTTCTTGGCAAAGGTGGTACTGGGTGGAGTATGCGGCGCTGGGGAACACTGGTCTGGAGGTGTCGCGCTTTTGTTTCGGCACCTTGCCCATGGGTCCCCTCCAGTCCGGGCTCGACAGCCGCGAGTGCCGCCGGCTCCTGGAGGCAGCTTGGGAGCTGGGAGTGAACTTCTTCGACACCGCCGACCTTTATCAGACCTATCCCCACCTTGAAGCTGCCCTGTCCCGCCATCCGGGTGCAGTGGTGGCCTCCAAGTCATATGCCCATGATGCCCGCACCATGGCCCGGGATCTGGAACGGGCCCTCCGCGAACTGGGCCGCGATGTCGTGGACATCTTTCTTCTGCATGAGCAAGAGTCCGTTCTGACCCTGAGCGGGCACCGGGAGGCCCTGGACTGCCTGCTGGAACAGAAGGCGCGCGGCCGGGTACGGGCCGTAGGTGTATCCACTCACGTAGTAGAGGTGGTGGAGGCGGCCGGAGCCATGGCCGAGCTAGACGTCATCCATCCCCTGATCAACCTGGCGGGCATCGGGATCCAGGGAGGTGGACGCGCGGACATGGAAGCGGCCATCGCCCGGGCCGCCCGGGCGGGCAAGGGCGTGTATACCATGAAGGCCTTAGCCGGTGGCCACCTGTACGGGCGGGCCCGGGAGGCGCTGCGCTACGCCGCGGAGCTGACCGGGGTAAGTGCCGTGGCCGTGGGCGTAAAGAGCGTAGCAGAGCTGGAAGTTGACATAGCCTGGCTGCTCGGGTACGATCCCCCGGCCCGACAGGTGGCTGCGGCGGCAGGCCAGGCGCGTTCCTTGCTCATTGAGGAGTGGTGCCGGGGATGCGGCGCGTGCGCCGCCAGCTGCTCCCACCGGGCGCTGAGCGTGGAAGCGGGGAGGGCCCGGGCGGACCTAGGGAAGTGCGTGCTGTGCGGATACTGCGCCGCTGCCTGCGCCCAGTTCTGCATCAAGGTGGTCTAGGAGGTCTCCCGCCAGGGCAGATTCTGAAAGCGGGGGTGGCCGGCGCATGAAATTTCTTGGCCTTGACCTGGGGGAGCGCCGGGTAGGCGTGGCCGTCTCGGATCATTCCGCCACCATTGCCAGCCCCCTGGTTACTCTCGATGCGGGTCCGGGCTTGGCCGCCGCCGTCCGTCGGCTGATGGAAGAGCACCAGGCCGCCGTGGTCGTGGTCGGCGTACCCCACCGCTTGGACGGGAGTGTCGGGCCGGCGGCGGAGTCTGCCTTGGCCTTCGCGGGGATGCTGGCCGACAGCGGGCTGGCGGTGAGGCTCTGGGACGAGCGGCTTTCCACTCGCCAGGCAGAGCGCGTGCTCATTGCCGGAGGGATGAGCCGCAGGCGCCGGCGGCAGACCACGGACCGGGTAGCCGCCACGCTCATCCTGCAGAGTTTTCTGGACCACCAGAGAGCGACCCAGCTGACCAAGGAAAGGTGATGAAGACATGTCGGAGGAACTGGAGCTAGGACTGGAAGAGATCGAGCTGGTCGATGAGGAGGGCAACGTGGTCAAGTGCTTGGTGCTGGCCCGCCTGGAGCTTGACGGCAAGCAGTATGCCATAGTAGTGGACGAGGAATCCGAGGACGAGGCGGGGATCTTGCGCATTGACGTAGATGAGCAAGGCAACGAGCAGTGGGTTACCGTGGAGGATGACCAGGAGTGGGACCGGGTAGCGGAGGCGTGGGAGGAGCTGTATGCCGACGAGGACGAAGGCGACGAGGAAGGCGATGCCCTGTTCGACCTGGATGATGAGGCAGACGAAGACGGCGAAGATGATGAGGACAAGGACTGAAAACCCGGGGAGGACCTAGTTTGCGCCTACCGGCCTTCATGCGGCGGGCTCCCAAGGGCGGGGGCTTCTTGGTCCTGGCTGCGCTGCTGGCACTGGCAGCCTTGGCCGGACATTACCTGCTGGCCCCCATGCCCACCGGCGAACCGGTCATCGTGGAAGTGCCTGCCGGTGCAGGCGCCCGGCAGATCGGCACCATCCTGCAGCGGGCCGGAGTCATCCGGCAAGGGCTGGCATTCAGCTGGTTAGTCCGGCTGCAAGGGCAGGACCTCCGGCTTCAGGCCGGGGAGTACCGGATGGTACCGGGGACGGCCGTGTCCCGGGTCATTGAGCAGCTCTTACGCGGTGATGTGTTGACGCATCCGCTCACCATTCCCGAAGGGCTCACCGTAGAGCAAATCGCCGGGCTGGTAGAAGCGAGCGGTCTGGGCAACCGGGACCAGTTCCTGGCAGCCGCCCGCAACGTCGAGCTGGTGCGGGCGTTTCTGCCCGCAGGGGCCCCGGTGCCCGAGCCGCTGGAGGGGTACCTTTTCCCGGATACCTACCACTTCTCCCGCAAGACTTCCGAGGAAGTCATGGTGCGGACCATGGTGAACCGGTTCGCCCAGGCATTCCCGGAGCAATGGCGCACCCGCGCCGCCGAGCTGGGTTTCAGTGTCCACCAGCTGGCCACTTTGGCCTCGATTATCGAGCGGGAGGCCAGGGTGGCCGCGGAACGCCCGGTCATCGCCGGCGTGTTCCACAACCGGTTGCGGGTAGGCATGAAGCTGCAGGCCGATCCCACGGTCCTGTACGCTCTGGGGAGGACCACCGGTACCGTGCTGTACCGGGATCTGGAAGTGGACTCTCCATTTAATACCTACCGGCACGCCGGTCTGCCTCCCGGGCCCATCGCCAATTTCGGCGTGGACGCACTACGGGCGGCACTCTTTCCCGCAGCCGTCCCCTACTTCTACTTTGTCGCGCGTAATGACGGCTCCCATGCCTTTGCGGAGACCTACCGGCAGCACCGGGCTAATATCGCCAGGTACCAGCGTTAGCAGGGTGGGTCATCGCCTACCGCCTCTCCCGGGACGGCGCCGCGCATGACGCCGTCACGGTCGTAGGCGCGCCGGTTTGCCGGGTGTCCAACGTGACCGGAAGGGGTGCCGTGCTGGGTCAGGCGAGGCGGTGCTCGGCCCAGAGGCCGATCAGGTTAACGTCCAACTCCGCCGCCCGCTCGGTCAAGTGGCTGTCCGGTGGAAGGGATAGGGGGTCCCGGGCCAGGGCCCCCGGGCCGATGCTCCGGTTGCCTGCACCAGACGAATCAGGGCCGGCGCCCGGTGGTCCGCAGGCACCCGGAAGACCCCGGACCAGTCGGTGCCCTGGCTACACACCCACCCCCGACGCACCGGTTCCTGCCAGATACAAATGGTAGAACGGTCCACTCCCGCAGCTTCTCACGTGCGCCGAACTCGCTCCAGGGCCCAGTAGCGGTTCAACGACCAGTCGCCTCCCCCTCTCCCCGCCCCGCTGTCGCCCACCTGCCGGTCCGCTAGCGGAGGGGCCGTGGACTCAGGGAGGCTGGCCCCGGGGCTGGTGGTCGGTGGTCTCGTGGCGGCGTTCGCAGATGCGGCCATGCCACGAGGAACCCGGTGCGGCCGTCTCGAAATGGGCAATGTCACATGGATGACATGGAACCCGCCTACCAGAGACGGGGCTCCACCGGGAAGGGGACGGGGGAGGCAACGGGGGCAAGCAGCCGGT
>DMHJ01000006.1 GCA_003449495.1 Clostridiales bacterium UBA8153 | reverse complement strand
CACCCCGGTGTTCGCAGGAGGTGGCAGACCAGAGCAGCAGACGCCGTGGTGGGTACCGGTCATCACAGCCAAGACGCCGCAGCAAGCGGCGTCTTGGTGCATCATCTGCTAGCGGCGCCCGGTGGGCCGGAGCATATCAAGAGCACCCAGCAACATATGGGCAGCTCCGAACCCGACCGCGCCGCTGCCCAACTTGCCGGGTATGACCAGACCGGCGGCAGATACGGCGGCGCCCAAACCTATGACCACCCAGCTGGTGCTACGCGATCCTTTCACGTCCATCGCCTCCGGGATCATGGTGCCCCCCGGCGAAGGTCTCTATCAGCCGGGGCCCGGCCCAGGCGTTCGCCACCTGCCTCCTAGCGGCCGGGGAGCGCCGCTTCCAGGCGGCCTAAGGCTTCGCGGACCACGCTGCGAGGGCAGGCCAGGTTAAAGCGCTGGAATCCATCGCCACCCGGGCCAAAGGCATAGCCGTCATTCACCGCCAGGCGAGCCTTCTGCCGGATGAGCCGCTGTAGCTGCAGGTTGTCCAAACCCAAGCGCCGCATGTCCACCCAAGCCAGGTACGTGCCTTCAGGCGGGACCACATGGATGGCGGGGATGTTTTCCCTGATGTAGCCGGTAAACAGGCCCACGTTACCCTTAAGATAGTCTAACAGCTGCCTAAGATAGTCATCACCATGCCGGTAGGCAGCTTCCATCGCCACCAGACCAAACAAGTTCACGGACCCGTGTCCGACCCGCGCCTGGCGGAACTGGTCGCGCCACTGGGCCTGGGGGATGATGGCGTAAGAAGTGTGCAGGCCGGCCAGGTTAAAGGTCTTGCTGGCCGACATCAACGTTATGGTGTGCTGCTCCAGCTCCTTGGACACGCTTGCCATCACCGTGTGGCGCGCTTCGCCCACCGTGAGGTCGCAGTGGATCTCGTCGGCGATGATGGCGCAGCGGTTGGCCAGGCACACGCGCCCTAGTTCCTCGAGCTCGCCTCGCGACCACACTCTCGCCACCGGGTTGTGGGGGCTGCAGAGCACCAGCGCCTTGACGCGCGGGTAGTGCGTGGGAAAGGTGGTGGCCGGCCGGAATTTGCCCTCTAGCCCCTCCAGATCCATGGTGTAGCGGGTGCCCTCGAGTCTGAGGGGATTGTACACCAACTGGCAGCCCGCCTGCTTGATGGCCTGGTAGAAGGGGTAGTAGACGGGCGGCTGGACCACGATCTCGTCGCCGGGTTTGGCTAAGGCTTTGATGGCCGAGTACAGGCCCTCAATAACGCCGGGGTTGAAAACGATCCATTCCTTCTTGATCGACCACCCGTATCGCTTCCCGACCCACTCGATAATGGCATCGTACAGCGAGTCCGGGGCGAAAGTGTAGCCGTAGAACGGGTGTTCGACTCG
Source organism: Clostridiales bacterium UBA8153 (assembly GCA_003449495.1). Lineage (GTDB taxonomy): Bacteria > Bacillota > Sulfobacillia > UBA8153 > UBA8153 > UBA8153. The sequence continues at coordinate 4,396 of DMHJ01000006.1, read as the reverse complement.
CCGGCGCAAAGCCTCGACCACGGGCTGCGGGCAAGGAAAATCCATGTCCGCCACCCACATGTTCAGTAAGTCCTTTTCTCCGAACATGGCGTGGCTCAGGTCCCATTTAGAGGAATGGGTGTGGCGCCTGTCCACCAGCCGGTCAAAATCGTACTGCATGCCTTTCCCCCCAGGTCTTGGTGTCCATGGTCTGCCGTCAGCCGCCAGGTCGGGGCCACACCCAGGATCTTTCGCCCGGTCGTGGCGGCCAAGCAAAGCGCGGCGACCAACAGCCCCGCTTGCTGTGGGAATGGCGTGGGATCGCTTATGGGATCCCACGCCAACACCGGAAGCTCCCCCGCCTGAGCCGGTCTACCGGCTCCTAGTACGGACTCCCGGTCAGCGGGAGCTGGACCGACTCCTTCCCACCGGTACCGCCACTACAGCAACCCGAGCCACCGGCCCAGGATGGTGTTGAAGCTGGTAATGACAAACGAGGTGTGCTGGAAAACGGCAGCGGCGATGGTCACCCCGAAGGTGATCATCATGGTCCACTTGCCGACGGCGGCCCCCCCCATGACCGGGCCCTGCCTGACCGCAAAGAAGACCTGAATCCGTGATTACAGCCCCTTAGCAACGGCTTGCCAGCTGCGCAGGGGGCGCGGAACAGCTTTTGAACAGCCCAGCGCAGCCTTTTGCAATCAAGAATAGGCCTGTTTCATGAATTTTCGTAACTGTTCAGCCCGTCCCGGCAAGATCCAGCAGGGAGGATCTTCTGGTCTCCCCCCCTGGAATTCCTCCCTCCAAAGTGTGGGTGGACGAATTTGCTCTCTCCTTTCGTAGCTGTTCAGCCTGCCGCCGTGTCTAACCGTGAGACGTGAAGGAATGTCCAGCCCATCTCGCCGGGACGCCCCAAGGGGCCGCCATGGGGGACTGGACTCATCGCGCTCTTCGTGAGGCCTTTGCAGCATCATCGGGGAACCGCTCATCCAGGTACGCCTGATCACCCCGGCGGAGAGCGAGCTCATGCGGCAGTTGCTCGCCTCCCACCCGGATGGGGGCCGCGCCCGCCTCTCCCAAGAGCGGTGCCGCCGGTGGGATGGGCGAGCGCCAACGGCCGCCCGCAAGCTATGGCCGGTCGTTCCCGCTTGGGTCTGGCGCTCCACCCGGGCGATAGCGGAGCTGGAGCACTGCCCGGACCCGGTCGCCGGTGCTTTGGCCACCGGATTGCCGGTAGAGGTGGCCCCGGTCAGCTGCCCCAAGGAGCAGGCCCACTTCGAGTGTCTGCTTGCAAGCTACCACTACCTCGGTTGCCAGCCCACCGGTGGGCGAGAGCCTGAAGTGTCTCGCCCACGACCGCCAGGGGCGGCCCCTGGCCTGCCTGCTGTTGGGTTCCGCGACCGGGAAGGAGCGCCCCCGGGACACATACACCGGTTGGGCAGAAGCGACCCGGGCGGCGCGCCTGCCCTGGCTCACTCACCCCACGCGTCTTCTGATCCTGCCCTGGTCCGGGTGCCGCTTCCGGCCAGCCACGTCCTGGGGCAGGTGGTCCGGCGGGTGGCGGCGGACTGGCAGCGGCAATACGACCACCCTAGCTATCTCCTGGAGACCTGTATTGACCGTAGCCGCCTTCGGGGCACCTGCTACCAGTCGGCCAACTGGATCCGGGTCGTGGGCACCGCCGCAGTCGGAACGACCGCCGGCGCACCTTCCGCCTGCCCGCCAAGGCCAGCTACCTTTACCCCCGCTAGGGCGGGACTTGCGGGAGGTGCCGGTGCGGTGAAGCGGGGATGAAAGCGCAGATCCGCCTCTCCCCCGTGGGCCGCTGCGATGGGACGGCATCGCCACGCCCTCGGCCATGCCCATCACCTCCGGGAGCTCACCGCCCGGGTCGAGCAAGCCTGGGCCGGGAGACGCGCGACCCCCTGCTCGACAGCCAGCCGGCCGTGGAAAGGGCCAGGACCCCCACCGGCCGCTTAGAGTCGGAAAAGCTGGAACGTCTGGCCCCGCGGTACACCGCGATGCCAGCCCCCAGCCGGGCGGAGCACCCTCTCCCGGTTGCTCCCCGTGCCGCCGGCCGGCACGGCAGAGCTAAGCCAACGCCGGCCCAGAACCTGCTCGACCAGATGGAACAGCACCGCCCCGCGCTGCTCGCCTGCAGGCACGACTTCCGAGTGCCCTTCGACTAAAGCCTGGCAGAGCGCGATCTGGCCTGGTCAAAGTTGGAGCAGAAGCTCTCCGGCACTTTCCGCAGCTTGACCGGTGCGCGGGCCTGCCTGCCTGCTGGCCTGCCGGCCGCCTCTGCGGCTACCGCTAGACCGTACGCAGGCCGGGCGAGGCGGTCTTGCCGGCGCTCGAAGCCGGGTGCCGGGGCCAGCCGTTCCTGCCACCCCGCCCCCGTTGAACCGGCGGGAGGCGAGTGCCGCCAGCTAACCTTACGCGTGGCGCCAGGGGCTAGCTCCCCCCGGGCTATCTCCAAAAGACCGGACCCGTCACTCATCCCATCCCCAAAATGAGAAAACCTGCGCATCCCTACACCGCGGAGAGAAGGAATTCCGGAGGGGGGCAGAAAAAGCTTGCTACTGGTTCTTCCCAGGACCGACTGAACAGTTGCCGGTGGCATAGGGTAGCGCATCCTGCTCGGTGCCTCACCATACAGTCCACCTGCCGGGGGGTTGGGCAGACACAGCCAGGCAGCACCGGCGGACAGGGGTCTCACCGCCGCCTGCGCTGCCGGCCGGGCACCCATCGCATTTGGGTAGGCCCGGACACTGCCGCCAGCCTCCGTTTTTCTCGGTAGGCAGCTACAGCGAGCTGCACAGACGCCGGTGTGCCATCAGGCTGGCCTTTTACGGCGGGCGATGAAGACGGTGGAACAGCTTCCTGCGTTCTGCGTCAGTACTTCCGGACGGATACCCGGCCGCCCCGGGTGCCCTGGCACTACGGAGGCCGGGTGTCTGCTCCCCGGGTACGACAGACCGGGGCAGCCTGCCGGGCCGCCTCCGTTGCCCGGACCCCGCTTCCCTCCCTTGTCTTCTGTGGATGAGGATGGCTGGCACGCAGGAACCGGACTGCAAGACAGCGAAACTACATGTAGAAGGTCTAGCGCAAGACAGCCGCTTTCGGCCCTTGCCTCCGGTAGATTCCGGGCTGCAAAGCTGGAGTTCGCCCGACCGCCAGCGGTCGCGCCTGACCGGTGGTGGTGATGGCAGGTGCTCAAGTACGAGATCACCCGGTGTCGCTATGGTATGGAGTCTCCCATAGCGCCGCTGCAGGACCACGTGGGACGAAAGCTGGTCTGATTCCGAGTTCTCGGAACTGCAAGAGACTCCGGAAAACTGTTGGCCGAAATCTCTCTCACTTGTCCGCTTGCACGCGTCCCATATCTGGCGAAGAACACTTTTGAAGGGGGTAGCACAAATGGCATCGGGTCACAATGTCGGGTATCTCAGGTACCGTTGGCCCCTGCTGGTAGCCGTGGTGTTGCTGCTGGTGATGTCCTGGCAGCTATGGCAGTCCCAGAGCCTGATCGGGAACCTCCGGGACGAACTCGCCGCTGCCAACGCTCAGCGGGCCGAGCTCACTGCCAGCCTGCAAGCCCGGGAACGGCGCATAGCCGAACTAGAGGCCGCACAAGTGCGTCCCGCTCCCCTATGGTCGGCCGAGGGCTTGATCGACCAGCCCCGTCTAGCCTGGCTAGCGGCCGCGGCCCAGGGTATGGGGTTCGAACCCGGCTCTACCCCCTGGCGCCCCTCTACCCTGGCTATACCGGCGCAGTTCACCCGACCGCGGAGCACCTGGCGCAGCCCGGGTTCTCTAGCGTCCGGCCTGGTACATGCCCTCTGCCTCGCGGCGCCGTTGGGCCGGGATGCGTGGGAGCTCACCATACGGGTGCACATGCCGGAAGCGGGCCAAGCTTCAGCCATCATCATGTTCTGGGGGCTCAAGGATGACAGCGTCGCAGGCCGGGACTATCTATTGACCCTACGCGAGCACCGGGGCAACTGGTATGTGGTGGAGATCCAAGAGAGGTTCCACTGTGCCCGCGGGGTGACTGCCGACGGCCTCTGCCTCTAGTCTGCCTTGGCACATCCTGAGATGGAGGCGCACTCCTTTCTTCAGTGAAGAGAAAAGGCCGGCCGGGAGCTGGCGGGCCCAGAGTGAAGGAGAGCCGGCGGGGAGGCACGAGCTTCCCCGCCGGCTCTGGTCAGCTGGGGTCGGGATACGGGCCGGCCGAATCATCGTCCAGGGGTAACCCGCCATGGTCGGCAAACCAGCGCAAGATCCGGCAGATGCGGTCTAGCGCCCGGCGCGGGGAGGTGATGGCGTGGCGCTCCCCCTGGTAGATGACGAGGCGGGTGGGTACTCCCCGCTTCTTCAAAGCCAGGTACAGCTGCTCGGACTGGCTCAGCGGGCA
>DMHJ01000227.1 GCA_003449495.1 Clostridiales bacterium UBA8153 | reverse complement strand
CGACACTAAAGTGGTGGCCTTCGTACACGCGGAGACCTCTACCGGGGTGCTGCAGCCTAGCGGGGAAATCGCCTGTGCGGCCCGGGCCCGGGGCGCCTTGGTGCTGGTCGACACGGTGACCTCCCTGGGCGGGATACCCGTCAAAGTGGACGAACGCGGATTCGACATGGTCTTCAGCGGTACCCAGAAGTGCTTGAGCTGCCCGCCCGGGCTGGCCCCGCTCACCGTCAATGAAAGGGGCCTGGAAGCGCTGAAGTCGCGTAAGGGCAAGGTGCAAAGCTGGTACCTGGACCTGAGCATGATCGCGTCGTACTGGGGTAGCGAGCGCGTGTATCACCACACCGCGCCGGTGAATATGGTCTACGGCCTGTACCAGGCCCTCCAGCTCATCGCCGAGGAAGGGCTGGCCGCCCGCTTCCAGCGGCACCGCCTCAACAGCCGGGCCCTCACCGCCGGACTGGCCGAGTACGGCATGCAGCCGGTCCCGCCCGCCGAGTACCGCCTGCCCAGCCTGGTGGTGGTGCACATCCCCGAGGGCGTGGCCGATGGTGCCGTACGCGAGAGGCTGCGCAAGACGCACCTGATCGAAGTGGGAGGCGGCCTGGGGCCGTTCAAGGGCCGGGTGTGGCGCTTCGGCATGATGGGCGAAGGCTCGCGCCGGGCCAACGTCGAACGGCTGCTGGTGGCCTTGGGCGAAACCCTCAACTTCCTCGGTCACGGCGTGTCGGCAGAGCGGGCGTTGGACGCGGCCGCCCGGGTATACACTTGTACTGAGTCGTGCTGCGGTAGTACCCGGTAATCCACCAGCACATCCCTGCGGGCCCGGGCGCATCCGGGCCCGGAACATTTCCGACCGGGCGAAGCCGCCATCCGGTAACACCAGGAGGTGCAGCCCCTGTTGGAAGTTGATGTCATGCCGGCATCCATCCGCGAGCTCACCACCAAACGGGACATCCGCCGGTTTGTGGAGCTGCCTTGGTCCCTCTACCGCGAAGACCCGTGCTGGGTCCCCCCGCTCAAGTCCGAGATGTGGAATATCGTAACGGGCAAGGGCAATCCCCTCCTCCAACACGGCCCGCACGCCCTGTTTTTGGCCGAGCGGGGACAGCAGGCGGTAGGCCGGGTGATGGCGTGTATCGACCAACACCTCAACGCCATCCGGGGACGGGGCTGGGGATACTTCAGCCTGTTCGAAAGCTGTGACCTCCCGGCGGCCTTTCGCCTCCTGGAAACCTGCGAGGAATGGCTGCGGGAGAGAGGCTGCCGGGTATGCCGGGGACCGGTGTCTCCGGACAACAGCGACGGCTACCGGGGGCTTTTGGTGGACGGCTTCGCTATCCCGCCCGCCCTCCTGGAATCCTACAACCCTCCCCACTATGCGGACTTCATTGAAAGCTGCGGTTACCGGGGCGACGGCGACGACCGCCTATCCTACCATCACCAGATCCCGCAGCGCATCCCGGAGGAAATCCTCACCGCCGTGCAGTATGCCTGCACCCGCTGGGGCTTTCGTGTCGATCGGGCCGATCTTAAGGAGTTGGATACCGAGCTGGAGGCACTCCACTCCATTATGGACGCAGCCATGCCGGAGTGGCCCGACATGGTGCCGCCCAGCATGGAAGAGCTGCGCCTGATGGCCAGACAGCTCTTGCCCATCGCCGACGCTGATTTCATCTACGTGGCCCGCACCAACGACGGTGAACCCATCGGCTTTTTGCTCGGGCTGCCCGACTACAACCAGGTGTTGAAACATCTCAACGGTACCCTCTTCCCCCTGGGCTGGGCGAAGTTGTTGTGGTACCGGAGGAAGATCGACGCCGTGCGGGTGTTTGTGCTGTTCGTGGTGCCGTCCTGGCAAAAGCGGGCGGTCACCCATGCCATGTTCCTCGAGCTGGCCCGGGCCTGCCACCGCCGGGGCATCCGACTGGTGACCGGGTCCACCATCGTCGCTTCCAACGCGCCCATGAACGCAGTGGCCAAAGGCGTGGGAGGCCAACTGCACAAACGGTACCGCACTTACGAAAAACCCCTGTAGCGCCGGGCTTGGAGGCCGGCCGGGGCCTGGGCTCCCGCCTACCCGGGAGCGCCGCCCGCCGGAGGGCCGGCCGCCGGCCCGCTTCCCCCACTCTGCTGGGCCACCGGCCCGCTACGGCAGGACCTGGCAGGTTCCGGCAGCAGGTGCCGCCCAGGGCAACCGCTGGTGCCGGAAGGCCGGGCCCGGGCGTCCCTCACCGCACGGCGGCCCATCGCTGAACCAGATTTCACCGGTGCTGGGACAGCACACCAGGGCCAGGTTGGTCTGGGTGGCTTCTTCCGGAGGCGGCGGCACGTGACGGCAGATGCCGTAGGGATGGTCCCAGTGGTCGCCGAGAATGTTCATGAGCCGGCCGGGGGTGAGCCTCCCGGCCGGCGGGGCCGCCGGATCGCGGCCGTACCGCTCCAGCCGTCGCCGCGCCCTGGAGAGACGCACATAGGTGGACTTGGCCCCCGGCCACGAGGTGCTGCGGTCCGATGCGTCGCAGTCGGTGAGAAAATGGTTGGTGTGCACCAGGAAGCCGCCGGAAGGCTCCAACACCTGCCACCGGCGTGGCGAAAACTCCACGTCCAGGGCCTCGCCGTCGCCGCCGGGCCGGCTTTGGGCCAACAGCAAGTTGCTGGAGGCGGCCCGCGGCCATTGGCCTATCACCCCGAGAGCCCGGGAGAGGTGGGTCTGTTCCAGGGCCAGCCGGCACAGAAGGTGTACCGGCATGCCGAGCATGCCATCGGCAGAGCTGGAAAGCAGGTTCAGGCAGACCACCAGGCCGGAGCTGTTCACTCCCAGCTTGCCCAGCTGGCCCGCCTCACAGAAGGTCAGCAGCTGGTGACCGCTGGGAAGCTCCACGTGCAGCGCCACTCTCACCGCCATACATGCTGCCAGCCAATCCCAGTTCTGCCCCGCCAGCACTCCCAACCCACCGGTATGCTCGGGCAGTACGGCCAAGGCGGTACACCCGTCCGGGATGAGCCCCGTTTTCCCCCCACGCCAGGCCTGACCCAGCCCGTAGGCGATCTCGGTGCGGGCATTGAGGACCACCAAGTCCAGGATGTCCCGGCCGCAGCCCTGGGCGATGCCGGCCAGCTCGGCGGCCAACCCGGGGACTTCCTTCTGGAGCAAGTCCCACACTCCGGTCGCGGCCTGGCGGGCCGCCGCCCACTCCACGCCTGCATAACCAAGAAAATACCCGGCGTAGATGGCCAGGGCCTGGTGGATCAGGGGCGCTGCGGCCCGGCCGTAAGCCAGCCCCCGCTGGTGGGGAGTCCCCGTCAGGTACAGGCACGGTACGGTGCCAAAGTCCATCATGTCGTATCCTGGTGCCGCGGGGCGGCCGGGACGGAAGCATCCTCCCCCACCAGGACTCCGCTCCTTTCCGGTGTGATGTCCTGACCGTTGCTCGAAACGGTAGCCCTCATGATGCTACCGCCGGTACCTGCTCATCGCGAACCCGGCGTTCGCCTGGTGCCGGCACGACCAACACCGCAATACCGACGGCGACGGCCGCTTGGCCGGAGCGACGCGCCCACAGGCGGCGCACCGCTAGCCGGTGTAGCGGGGTCGCCGGCCACGACCGCGCAGCCATACCCCCTGGCCCGGAAAGAGGGCAGACGGCGAATCAACGAGGCGTCAAGCAACGCCCGGTTGAGAGCAGCCTTCGCCGCTTGTCCGCTACCTGCCGCGCGTCGAGTCAGGTTCCACACCTCCAGGTTCTCCACCATCACCCGGCCGCGGCTCTTGGCCATGGTGGTCGTGGCCCGGTGCAGTGGGTCCTGCCGGAGGTTCTTGCCCGGGCATGGGTCCGGGCCGGCCGCCAGCGGGCCAGGCGCCGATTGGCCGGTCCTTTCTGCTGCCTCGACACTTCTCTTTGCCACCGCTTGAGCTTGTGTATGGCTTCCGGTTATCAATCCCGGCCGGCCGGACCAGGTCGGTCGCCTGCTCCTCAAACGGTCATGGCCGCCCCCGGTCCGTGCCTCCCGGGTCCGGACCTGCCTGTCTCTGCCGCCTTCATTGTCATGTCCCGGCCAGCCCGGGCCCAGGGAATAGGCCCGCACCCGGCAGGTAACGGGCAGCTACGACGGCAGCCACCGGTTTTTAGGCTTGAGGAGGTACCCCATGACCAGCCCGGCCAGGGCCAATCCCGCCAAGTCCAGGGCAAAGTCGCCCAGCGAGCTGTGCCGCCCCGGCACTCCCGCTTGTAACAGCTCATCGTAGGCCGCCACTGCCCCACCCAGGGCCAGGGTAAGGAGGCCGGTGGGTGCTCCTGCCCGAAACCCGCTCAGATGCAGGGCCCGGTACAGGAGCAGGCCAAGAATGAAGTATACCAGTACGTGGGCCCCCATGCGCGCCCACTCCTCCCCGGACCGGGTCTTAGCCAACTCCAAGACGCGTAAGCCGGCGTCCCAGTTCAGACGGATCAGGCCCTGGCGAGCCACCTCCAGCACGCGCAGGGCCGGCGTAGAAGCCAGCCGGTGTATCACCAGTACCCAGCCCGCCACAGCTACCCATGCCCACAAAAACTTCCCCACTTGACCCGCTCCGTCCCGCCCCGCTCCGGACAGGGCAACTATATGCTCCCGGCGCCCTTACCAGCTGGCAAACTCCTGCCGGTGCGAGAAAAGCAGTACCTGGCGCCGGCTGGCCAGGCGCTGGATGACCTCCCGGGCCAGGGCCAGGCGCCCGGAATCAAAGTGCAGCAGCGGGTCGTCGAAGATGAAGGGCAAGACATAGTCGCCGGATAGAAGATCGGCAATGGCCAACCGCAGGGCCAGAAACAGCTGGTCCCGGGCGCCCTGGCTGAGCTGGTCCGCCCGTACCTTCTGCCCATCCTCCAGGAAAACACCGGCACCGAACTCCTCATCCAGCTCCACCCTGCGCTCTCCCACTCCCGAGAGGGCGGTAAAATGCCCGGTGACGGCCGCGGACAGGCGCTGCCGGTAACCGGCCTGGAAGTCCTGGGCCGCCTGGGTAAGCGTGTGGTGGGCCAGGGCCAAAGCCTCCACCTCCAGCCCGACGTGCTCCGTTTCCGCCAGCACCTCACCTAGACGCACTTCCGCTCCCGCCAGGTTACCCGGGGCAGCTCCCACCAGCTCGGCCTGCCGGCCACGCAGCCGGTCGACTTGCTCCCGCTTCTCTCCCAGCCGGCTCGCCAGACCGGCCACTTCCTGCTGGAGGGAGCGATACCGGGCGTCGGTGTCCTCGTTGAGGTCGGCACCGGGCAGCCCGGGGTGGCGGGACACCAGTTCCTGCCAGCGCAGTAGCGCGAC
>DMHJ01000255.1 GCA_003449495.1 Clostridiales bacterium UBA8153 | reverse complement strand
GCCTGCGCTATTGTGGGCATGGACGTCTGCGATACCCATCACCCGCCGGCCCACCCATGTCCAGTCCTCGTAGCTTTCCCGCAGGACTGCTTCACCCAGGCCCGCACGGAGGAGTGTTCCGGCACGAGAGTGGCCAGAACCTTCACGAAACGCCCGGCGACTGGCGAGGGTGGTCATGGTATGATAGCCACAGGCAGAACGGTCACCATATTAGGAGAATCATCCGGGTCGTAGCGCCGGCTGCGGGCTGATCGCGGGAGGTGAACCAATGGGCGAATTATTGGATGCGGCCGCCCGGGAACGCGAGCGCGTCATTAACGCATACTTCACCGGGGATAAGCTGAAGATCATCCCGGCCAGGCAACGGCGCCGCCTGGTCGTACTGGAGCTACTCGCCTCACACTTCGACCCGACCAGAACCTACAGCGAGCCGGAGGTCAACGCCATCTTAGAAGCGGTATACCCGGACTACGCGGCGCTACGCCGGTACCTGGTGGATCACGGCTTCCTAGACAGAAAGACCGATGGGAGTGTGTACTGGCGCAAAGTCTAACCGCTGCCTCACACCTGCCGGATGGAGGAGCTCACGGCTTTCCCTCGGCCGCCTGTCGCCACCGACGCCTGACTTCCTCCCGTTGCTGAGGCGACAGGCCGGCCAACATCGCCCTGGCGTGCTCGCGCGAGGAGGGCCGGTCCGGTGCCGGGAACTCCTGCGGTTGGCCTGCCGGGTCCGGGCCCGGCTCCGGCGCCGGGACCGGGGCCTGGGTGAACTGCTTCTCGTACAGCTCCCGGTACAGCCCGCCCTGGGCGACCAGCCCTTCATGGGTCCCTGACTCCACCACCCGGCCCTGATCCAGCACGTAGATGCGGGTCGCCCGGCGGATGGTAGACAGGCGGTGGGCGATGATAAAAGCCGTCCTGCCCTGGAGCAGGCGTTCCATAGCCCGCTGGATGAGGACCTCAGTGTACGCATCCACACTGGAGGTAGCCTCGTCCAAGATGAGGATGCGAGGATCGGTGATCAGGGCCCGGGCGAAGGCAATGAGCTGGCGCTGGCCCACGGACAAGCGTCCTCCCCGCTCTTGAACATGGGTGTCATACCCGTCGGGAAGCCGCAGGATATACTCGTGGGCCCCCACCGCCGCGGCGGCCTCGTAGATCTCCGCGTCGGTGGCGCTGAGCCTGCCGTAGCGCAGGTTCTCCCGGACGGTACCTGAGAACAGGAAGGTGTCCTGGAGGACGATACCCAGCTGGCTGCGCAGCGACTCCAAGGTGACATCGCGGATGTCCACACCGTCCACGGTGACGCGGCCCTGCTGCGGTTCGTAGAAGCGGGCAAGCAGGTTGATAACGGTGGTCTTCCCGGCCCCGGTGGGTCCCACCAAAGCGATGACCTCTCCGGGGAGAGCTTCCAGGTCCAGGTCCCGCAAGACCGGCTGGTTTTCCACATAGCTGAAGGTCACGCCCTCAAACCGCACCCGGCCATGGATGGCCGGCAAGGCCCGGGCGCCCGCCGCGGTGGCGATCTCCGGAACCTCATCCAGCATTTCGAAGATGCGCTCCGTAGACACGCTGGCAGACAGGAACATGTTGTAGAGCTGGCTCAAGTTCCGGATGGGCATGAAGAATCGTCCCACGTACCCGATGAAGGCCACCAGCACTCCCGCGGTCATGCCCGTAGGGATGCCCTGGATGTTGCGGGCAAAGAGGGTGCCGCCGTACCACACTACGGCGGAGGTGGCGGTAGCTCCGATGAGTTCGACCATGGGAAAGAACAGTGAGTGCAACGCCGCCGCCTGCAGGTTGGCCTGGAGGTTGCCCTGATTGGTGCTGTCGAAGCGCTGGACGTTCACGTCCTCGCGCGTGAAAGCCTGGGTGACGCGCATGCCCGAAATGCTCTCCTGCAGGTTGGCATTGACGTCGGCGATGCGCCTCCTTACCTGGTGATACGCCCCGCGCATCCGGCCCTGGAAGAAGACGGTCAGGGCGGCGAGCATGGGGATGGTAAAGAACGAAGCTACGGCCAGCTGCCGGTTGAGAACCAGCATGGCCGCGATCACCCCGAAGATGGTGACGAAGTCGTTGATGAAGCTGACGATGCCCGAGGATACCAGCTGATTGAGGGATTCCACATCGTTGGTGACCCGGGACATGATCCGGCCCGCCTGCAGGCGGTCATAGTAGTTTAGGCCCAGGCGCTGCAAGTGGGCGAACAAGTCCTTGCGCAGGGTGTAGATGATGCGCTGGCCCACCCAGGACATGATGTAGGTCTGGGCGTACCCCCCGGCCCAGGCCACCAAATAGATGCCAAGGTAGAGCAGAGCGATGACATTCAGACCGGCCAGATCCCGGCGGGCGATGTGCTGGTCGATGGCGACGGCCGTAAGGTACGGGCCGGCCAACCTCGTCAACGAGACCACGCTGATGAGTGCGGCAGAGGCTACGATCTGCCACCGGTAGGGCTGCACGTAGACCCACAGCCGCAGCACCGACCTGAGATCCTTCCAGGACAGGTTGAGCTCCTCCTGGTCCATACCCCGGCGCCAGCCCCCGCCACCGCCTCCGTGAGGCCCTCCCATCATCACTGGCCCACACCTCCTCCCGCCAACGCCGCCTGGGCATCTTCCTGGCCCCGGAGTTGCAGCTCATAGATGGCCGTATACATGCCGTTGGCCTTCAACAACGCTTCATGGGTACCCCGCTCTATAATGCGACCCTTGTCCAAAACGATGACCAGATCCGCGCTGCGCACGGTGGACAGGCGCTGGGCGATGATCACGGCCGTCCGGTTTTTGAGCAGGCGGTTGAAAGCCTGCTGGATCTGGAATTCGGTCTCCACGTCCACGCTAGAGGTGGACTCATCCAGGATCAAGATGCGGGCATCGGTGAGGATGGCCCGGGCGATGGCCACCCGTTGCTTCTGCCCTCCCGACAGGCCCACTCCCCGCTCACCGATGACGGAGTCATAGCCGTCAGGCAGGCTGGCAATGAAATCGTGAATGTGGGCGGCCTTGGCGGCGGCGATGATCTGGGCCAGGGACGCCTTGGGACGGCCATAGCTGATGTTCTCCCGCAAGGAAGCGGAAAAGAGGAACGTCTCCTGGGTCACGACGCCGATTTGCCGGCGCAGGCTCTGCAAGCTAACGTCGCGGACATCGTGCCCGTCTATGAGCACGGCCCCTGCCGTCACATCGTAGAATCTCGGGATGAGATTGATGAGAGTGCTCTTTCCTGAACCGGTGGACCCCAGCACGGCGATGGTCTGGCCGGGCTCCACGGTGAGGGTGATGTCCTCCAGCGCCCGGGTGCGACCATCGTAGCTGAACTCCACATTCTTGAACACCAGTCTTCCCTGGATGGGCGGCAGGGGCCGGGCCCCCGGCCGGTCGGTCACATCGGCCCGGGTGTCCAGGATCTCGAAAATGCGGTCGCCGGCGGCGATGGCGCGCTGGGCCAGGTTCACCAGAAACCCGAGCATGCGAATGGGGGCGATCAAGTTGAACAGGTACTGGGTGAAGGCCACCAGTGAGCCGACGGTGAGATACCCCGCCATGATCCGGCGGCCGCCGTACCATAGGATACCCACGGCGGACAGCTCCGAGAGAAACTGCATGTAGGTGTTGTAGAAGGCGGAGGTACGCACGGTATTGATATGCTTGGTGAACAGGTTGGTGTTATCTACGTCAAACTTGTCCATCTCGTAGCGCTCCCGGGCAAAGGCCTTCACCACCCGCTGGCCGGTGACGTTCTCTTGGAGTGTGGCGGTGAGCACCGCCAGCTGCTCTTGGATCTGCCAGTGCATGGGACGCACCACCCGGGCAAACCGGTACACGGCATGGACCAGAAACGGCAAGGTGAGGACGGCCACTACGGTCAGCTGCCAGTCCATGCGGATCATGATGACGATGGTCATCGCCAACATGAAGATGTTGGAGGTGATCTGGATGACCCCAAAGCTGAGAAACCGGTGCAGGGTCTCCACATCGGCCGTCAGCCGGGACATGAGCTGCCCGGTTTGGGCTTTGTCGTAAAAGGAGAAGGATAGTTGCTGCAGGTGGGCGTAAAGCCGGTTTCTCACGTCATAGATGATGCGCTGGGCCATATACTCCAGGGAGTACCGTTGCCCGAAGGTGAGGACGCCCCGCACCAGGTTGACGCCGATGATGGCCAAGGCCCCGTAGGTCAGGAGGTGGAAGTTCCTGTGTCCGAGTACGTGGTCGATGATCCATCTGATGATGAGGGGCTGAACCAAACCGAGCCCGCTCACTATGAGTACCAGCGTGGTGGCCCCCAGCACTATGTGCAAATAGGGGCCCATGAAGCCCACCAGCCGCCTTAGGGTCCTCAATACCGAGCTTCCCCCCTACTTCGGATCGGCCTTGCCCTCACTCTCGGTGAGGATCTTCTCCAGACCCGAGAGCTCCGACAGGGCCGCGGTCACGATCTGGGTGACCAGTTCGGCCTTCATCAGGATGAGCCCGCCACCGTGATGGCGGCCGAAGACCATGAGTTTGTCCCCGATCTCAATGCCATAGCGTTTACGCGCCTCGGCCGGGATGACTATCTGCCCTCGCTCACCTACGGTGGCCGCCCCATAGAAGTCGCTGCCCCGCAAAATGCTCATGCCGACCGCTCCCTTCGCTTAACCGTATGGCAATACATGAAATCTCATACGTAGCTTTATTGTACCCACTAATCATGGGAGTTGTCAACTATCAGCAGGAACATCCTCTCCGCAGCACCTGCCCGGCGCGCACGTCCCGGTACTCATCCCGGGCGAGGGTGATCCGGCCGTTGACCAGGACATAATGGAGGCCCGTGGGAAACTGAGCCGGCTGCTCTATGGTGGAGCG
>DMHJ01000260.1 GCA_003449495.1 Clostridiales bacterium UBA8153 | reverse complement strand
GATGGAAAAGCCCGACGTGGACTACATCGAAGGACTCTCCCCGGCCATCTCCATCGACCAGAAGGGCGCCAGCCGCAATCCGCGCTCTACCGTGGGCACGGTCACCGAGATCTACGACTACCTGCGCCTGCTGTATGCCCGGGTGGGCCGGGTGCATTGTCCCCAATGCGAGCGGGCCATCGCGCGGCAAACGGTAGACCAGATGGTCGACCAGATCTTGACTTGGCCGGCCGGGACGCGCCTGCACATCCTCTCTCCCCTGATCCGCGGTCGTAAGGGCGAGCACGAGCGGGTATTGGAGGAGCTGCGCCGGTCCGGATACCTGCGGGTGCGGGTGGACGGCGCCATCTTCATGCTGGACGACCAGCCAGTCTTGGAGAAGAGCAAAAAGCACAATATCGAGGCAGTAGTGGACAGGCTGGTGGTGGGGCCGGAGGCCGCCGGCCGCCTGGCCGAGTCTTTGGAGACGGCCTTGCGCCTCTCGGGCGGGACGGTCATGGTGGAAGTACCCGGTGAGCGCGAAGTGCTCTTCAGCCAGAACTTCGCCTGCCCCGATTGCGGCATCAGCATCGATGAACCGGAGCCTCGCATGTTCTCTTTCAACAGCCCTTTCGGGGCCTGTCCCGCCTGCACCGGCCTGGGCGTCACCATGGAGTTCGACGCGGACCTGGTCATCCCGGATACTCGCCAGTCCCTGGCCGATGGTGCCATTGCGCTTTGGGCCAAGGGCACTTCCGGCTTCTACCAACAGCTCTTGGAGGCGCTCTCAGGTCAGCTGGGGTTTTCCATGGACTGCCCGGTGGACGAGCTGCCGCCGGAGATGGTCGACACCATCCTCCACGGTACGGGCGGTCACCTGCTCAAATTCTCCTACGAGAACCCCTATGGCCGGGTGCGCCATTACGAGGGCCGGGAGTTCGAAGGCGTCATCCCCAGGCTGGAGCGGGTTTACCGCGAGTCCACCAGCTTGGCCGTGCGGCAAGAGCTGGAGGAGTATATGTCCAGCCGCCCTTGCCCCAGCTGCCGGGGACAGCGCTTGAAGCCGGCGGCTTTGGCGGTCAAGGTCGGGGGGATGTCCATCGCCCAGCTGTCTGCCCTCACCGTCAACCGGGCACTGGCCTTTTTTTCTGGATTAGACCTGACCCTGAGAGAGCGGACCATCGCCGTCCAGATTCTCAAGGAGATCGCGGAACGGCTGAGCTTTCTGGTCAACGTCGGGCTGGAGTACCTGACCTTGGACCGTCCAGCCGGCACACTGGCGGGGGGCGAATCCCAGCGCATCCGCCTGGCCACCCAGATCGGATCGGGGCTGGTAGGCGTCCTCTACATCCTGGATGAGCCCAGCATCGGACTGCACCAGCGCGACAACCGGCGGCTGCTGGCCACGCTCCGGCGGCTGCAGCAGCTGGGGAACACTCTGATCGTGGTGGAACACGATGAGGAGACCATGCGTGTGGCGGACCACATTATCGACATCGGCCCGGGCGCCGGCGCACAGGGGGGCCGGGTGGTGGCCTCCGGGACCATCACGGACCTCATTGACTGTCCGGAATCGGTGACCGGCCAGTACTTATCGGGCCGGCGGCATATCCCGGTGCCCGACCGGCGGCGACCGGGTAACGGCCGCCAGGTAACGGTTAAGGCGGCACGCGCCCATAACCTGAAAGGCATAGACGTCCACATCCCCCTGGGGCTGTTGGTGTGTGTCACCGGGGTGTCGGGCTCGGGCAAGAGTACCCTGATCAACGACATCCTCTACCGGGGACTGGCCCACCAGCTGCACCGGGCCCGCCGGCGCCCGGCCCCTTGCGATGGACTGGAGGGCGTACAATACCTGGATAAAGTCATTGAAATCGACCAGTCGCCCATCGGACGCACCCCCCGATCTAACCCGGCTACTTACACCGGGCTTTTCACCTACGTCCGGGAAATCTTTGCCCAGACGGCGGAAGCCCGGGTACGCGGCTACCGTCCCGGGCGCTTTTCCTTTAACCTTCCCGGCGGCAGATGCGAGGCCTGCCGTGGCGACGGCATCATCAAAATCGAGATGCATTTTCTCCCCGATGTCTACGTGCCTTGCGAGGTGTGCCGGGGACAGCGCTACAGCCGGGAGACCCTGGAGGTCAAGTATAAAGGGAAAAGCATTGCCGAGGTGCTTGACTTGACCATCGGAGAGGCGCTGGTCTTCTTCGAGCCCATCCCCCGTATCCGGCGGAAGCTCGAGACCTTGCACCAGGTGGGACTGGGTTATATGCGACTGGGACAACCCGCCACCACCCTCTCCGGCGGGGAAGCCCAGCGCGTCAAGCTGGCTACGGAGCTGAGCCGGCGGTCTAACGGCAAGACCATGTACATCCTGGATGAGCCCACCACCGGGCTGCACACCGCCGACATACACCGCCTGCTTGAGGTGCTCCAGCGCCTGGTGGACGCCGGCGACACCGTGGTGGTCATCGAACACAACCTGGACGTGATCAAGTGTGGCGACTGGGTCATCGACCTGGGACCCGAGGGCGGGGAAGCCGGAGGCCGGGTGGTGGCCGAGGGCACGCCGGAACAGCTGGCCGCCCATCGCCACTCGTACACCGGGCATTTTCTCGGGCAGGTATTGGACGGAGCCCGCCGTTACCCGCACCTCCCCGGTGGGAGTTGAGACTGTGGACGACTTAGCGGAAAGGGCCAAGGCAGGACCGGACCAGCCCGGCGTGTATCTTTTCCGGGACCAAGACGGCAAAGTCCTTTACGTGGGCAAGGCCGCATCGCTGAAAAAACGCCTGCGGTCTTACCTGGGTTCCCGCGCCGACCCGCGGGTGCGGCTGATGCTCGACCGGGCCCGCCGGCTGGAGTACCTGGTAACCAAGGACGCCGTGGAAGCTTTGGTCCTGGAACTCAACCTGATCAAAGTACACCGGCCGCCCTTCAACATCCGATTACGAGACGATAAGCAATACCCCTACCTGCGGGTGACCCTGGAAGAAGAATACCCGCGGCTGCTACTGGCGAGAAAGCCGGATAGCGGGGGTTCCCGGTACTTTGGGCCGTTTACCCGGGCCGGTGCGGTCCGGTCTACCATGGACCTCTGCCGGCGGCTGTTTCCCCAGCGGACCTGCGGCCGGCTACCCGCGACACCGGCCCGGCGCGCCTGCTTGAACTTTCACTTAGGGCGGTGTCCCGGTCCTTGCACCGGGAAGGTAGAGAAAGCCGGCTACCGCGGCGTTACCTCCGACTTGATCATGTTCCTGGAGGGGCACCACGCCCGCCTCATCAGCGGACTGACGCGTAAGATGGAAGAGGCCGCCGGGCGCATGGACTTTGAGGGTGCCGCCCTCTGGCGCGACCGGCTCCGCGGGGTACGCGAGGTGACGGGCGGCCATCCCGTGGTCTCACCGGGCGGCGGCGACGGCGATGTACTGGCCTTTGCCTGTTCCAGTAACCACGCTGCCGCCGTGGTGCTGTGCCTACGCCAGGGCAAGCTGGTAGGCCGCGAATCGGCACACCTGACCGGAGTGGAGGGATGGAGCCTGCGCCGGGTCATGACCGCCTTGGTAGAGCAGTATTACCAGCACGCGGCGGTCATCCCTCCGGAAGTCATGGTGTCTCAAGAATTGGAAGACGGTGCGGCCGTGCGGGAGTGGCTGCGCCGGCTGCGAGGCGGGCCGGTCCGGCTTTTCCGGCCGGGCCGGGGCTATAGAGCCGACCTGGTCCAGATGGCCGTGGAAAACGCCCGCCTGGCCTTAGACCAGCTGCATCCCGCGGAGGAGCGCCGGCGTGACCGCGCCGCCGCCGCCGCCCAAGAGCTGGCCCAAGCCTTGGAGCTGCCCGCTCCCGCCCGGCGCCTGGAATGCTTTGACGTCTCCAACCTCCAGGGCAGGCAGGCAGTGGCGGCCATGGCGGTGTTCGTCGACGGACTGCCCGAGAAGGCCGGCTACCGGAAGCTCCGTATCCAAGGTGCGACCGGACCGGACGACTACGCCATGTTGCGTCAAGCCATCTACCGGCGCTACCTGCGGGGAAGGCGGGACCGGGAGGAGGGGGTGGTATCAGGCTTCTCCGTGTTTCCGGACCTTTTGGTGGTGGACGGCGGTCGCGGCCAGCTGAACGTAGCGCTCCAAGTCTTGGAGGAGCTGGGCATTACCCTGCCTGTGGTGGCCCTGGCCAAAGCGGAAGAGGAAATCCACGTGCCGGGCCGGGCGCTTCCCCTGCGGCTGCCAGAGGATAGGCCGGCCCGGCAGCTGCTGCAGCGGCTACGAGACGAAGCCCATCGCTTTGCCCTGGGATACCACCGTGGCCTGCGCACCCAGGAGAGCCTGCGTCTCCCCTGGGAGGACGTACCCGGCATCGGGCCCCGGCGTAGAAGCGAGCTGCTTGCCCGCTTCGGCTCCACGGCGGCCATGCGCGCGGCGAGCGTAGAAGAGCTGGCCCAGGTGCCGGGGATGAACCGCCAGGTGGCGCAGAGGCTCAAGGATTACCTGGAGAAACCGGGCGATTCCGCGAGAGATTAAGGCCTTAGTGAAATATGTTCATTGCCATCTTGACAATATTCAGGATGGCATCTATACTTTAAGCAACCGGCAGGGCCAGGGGGAGTCCTGCGGACATGCTGGGGAAGGGAGGCGAAAGTATGGCTCGTGAGATCATCGGCCGCTGTCCGGTATGTGGTGACCGTCTCCAGGTCCACCGGCTGCACTGCCCACAGTGCGAGACGGCGGTGGAGGGCCGGTTTGAGATGTGCAAGTTCTGCCATTTAAGCAAGGAGCAGCGGGAATTTGCGGAGATCTTCATCAAGAACCGGGGGAACATCCGCGAAGTCGAGCGGGAACTGGGCATCTCCTATCCCACGGTCCGGGGCAGATTGGAGGCGGTGATGCGGGCCTTGGGCCACCGGGTGGAGCCGGAACCGGAAGAGGGCGACCAGGCCAAACGCCGCCGGGAATTACTGGATGCGCTGGGCCGGGGGGAAGTGTCCACCGAAGAGGTACTTAAGCGTCTGAAGCAGCCGGTGTAACCGGCGAGAGCACCCGCAAGGGGGTCCCAGGTGAAAGCTAAGGGGGTATGGGCAATGGAGGAAGAGAGACTTCTGGTGTTGCAGATGGTGGCCGATGGCAAAATCACCGCGGAGGAAGCCGCCGCCCTGTTACGGGCGCTGGACGCCACCCGGAGGGTGCCAAGCGACGAAGAAGCGGGCGGCGGCAGTGAGGCCGGAAAGCACGCCGGTATCGATGTGGGTGAATTGGGCCGCAAGCTGGGCGAGAAGGCGGAGGTCATGGCCCAGGTCATAGCCGAGAGAGTCGAGAAGCGCGCTACCCGCCTGGAAGAGGGCGTGGAAGGGCCGGGTTGGCTGCAGAACCTTTTGGGCGGTCTGAACCTAGGACACCTGTTTGCAGCGCACTATAAGTCCGAAGACACCATCAGCGGCATTTTCGAGCACGAGGGCGACGTGCAGCTGGACCTATCCACATTCAACGGGCGCATCGATCTGGAGACCTGGAACCGGCCGGAGTTCGAGTTCAGGGTGGTCAAGACCATCCGGGCCCCGCAAGCTGAGGAAGCCGCCGAACTGGCCGCCAAGCTGGTACGTTTCGCCCAGGATGGAAAAGTCCTCAAGCTGGAAGCCGCCTCACCGGCCGGGACCTGGAACTGCGGGGTGGCCATTTACGGCCGCCTGCCTGAGGGACGTTCGTACGACGCCCAACTTACCACCACCAACGGCCGCATCGTGGTAGCGGGCCTGAAGGCAGGCATCCTGCGCGCGCGCACCAGCAACGGCCGGGTGGTAGCCGGCCAGGTGGCCGTGACCAAACATGCGGAGGTTAAGACCAGCAACGGCAAAATCGAGTTTTCCGGCAGCTCCCCGCAGCTGGTAGCGCGCACCTCCAACGGGCGCATCGTGGTTTCCCCAAGTCCTGGACAGGGCGGCGAGTACGATCTATCCACCTCCAACGGCTCCATCCGGCTGCAGCTGGTCACCTCCCCGGACACCGGGTACGATGTGGAAGCCACTACCAGCAATGCCAAGATCGTCACCGAACTCGGCGAGGTGGAGATGCTCGCCGAAGAGAAACGCCCCGGGCGCCAGCACGTTCACGCGCGTACCCGGGGATTCGAAGACCGTCGCCACCAGGTGCTCGTCCGGGCCAAGACGAGCAACGGGCCCATCCGCATCGGCCCCGACCTGGAGTGATTCCCGGCCTTTGGCGAGGGAGGTGAAAGCAAGATGGGCCAAGAGGAGCGCGTGCAGATCCTCCGCATGGTCCAGGAGGGAAAGATCTCGGCCGAAGAAGCCGCCCGTCTGTTACAGGCCGTGGAGCAGGTGCCCAAAGGAGAACGCGCCCCGGGCAAGGGTGCGGCCCGCTGGCTGAGGATACAGGTTACCGATACCCGCACCGGCTATCGCAAGGTCAATATCAACCTACCGGCCGGCCTGGTCACCTGGGCGCTGCGGTTCATCCCGGATGTAGGTTCCGAAGAGAAAGCCAGCCTCCTGGATGTCATCAGGCAGGGCGGCTACGGTAAGATCATCGAAGTGACCGACGACGACGACCACGAGAAAGTCGAAATCAGTATAGAGTAGGGAGCGCGGAACCGCCCCGGATGGGGCGGTTCCCTTTGGCGGCGGGGCAGGAAAAACCATGGGGAGCGGGAATCTAGGCAAGCGGCCGGAGTGGGCCGGCGGTGCGGGCAAGGCGTCCCGGCCGGCCCCTTGGACGGTAGTTGGCGGAGAGGGGAGGCAGGCCGTCCCGGTCGCAGCTTTCGGGCGCGGACGGCCGATGGCAATGCGGAAATTACTGACCCGGTGGGCGGTCAACGCCCTGGCGCTCCTGGTCACGGCCCACCTGCTGGAAGAGGGGGTCATCCTTGAGGGTTTTGTTCCCGCGTTCATCGCCGCGACCTGCCTGGGCTTGGTCAATGCCGTGATCCGGCCGGTGTTGATGCTCCTGACTCTGCCCATCAACGTGCTGACCTTAGGCTTGTTCACCCTGGTGATCAACGGGCTCATGCTGTGGATGGTCTCTGCGGTAGTCGCGGGCTTTGCCCTTGGGGGCTTGCTGTGGGCCATTTTGGCGGCCCTGCTACTCAGCGTGATCTCCGCCCTTATCAGCTGGGTGCTACGCGGTTAGGTCCCGGGGCGTGCCGGGCCTCTCCCCCAAGACCGGGAAGGCAATGGTTCCGCCGCCAAAACCGTGGCCCTTCTGCTGCTTCTACAGCCGGCAATGGCTACCCGGGCGCCCGCGTCTGTCGTTCCCGGGCAAACAGCTGTTGTCCCTGGGGCAGGTGCTGGCCTCGCAGCTGGGTGAGCGTAAGATCCTGGAGACGGCGCTGGCCGGGGTACGGGATATCCTCGGGGTGTGCTGGTGCGTGCTGCGCTTGCTTGAGCCGGAATCCGGAGAGCTGGCGATCAAAGCCAGCGCGGGCATGAGTACCGAGCTGGAACGGCGGGCCTGGCGGGTGGGCGGGGGGGGGAGCCTCCTGGGCGAAGCCATGCGGCGAGGGGTGGCCGTGGATGACATTACCGCCGGTC
>DMHJ01000126.1 GCA_003449495.1 Clostridiales bacterium UBA8153 | reverse complement strand
GCTGAGACTGCCGTCTCCCGACAGGGCCAGCACCGTTCTGTCCGGGTTCCCGAACTGGGCGCCCATGGCCGCGGGCAGGGCAAACCCCAGCGACCCGTGGCAACGACCGGCCAGGAACCAGCTGCCGGCCGTCTGAGGCCGGTAGAAGGCGGCCACGTAGGGCACGGGCGTTCCCGCATCGCACACAAGAATGCTGTCGCTGGGTACAGCGCGTTCCAGGGCCCGCATAACCCGGTGGGGTTTGAAGGGGAAGACCGGGGATGCCAGCAGCGGCTCGTACCGGGCCATCTCCTCTTCAATCTGGCGTTGACACGACACGGCCCAGGCCCGGTACTGGTCTTCACGCACCACTCCGCGCTCCTTTAGGGCCAGTGCCAGCGCCTCCAGGGAGCGCGCGATGTCGCCCACCAGGGCCAGGTCCACCCGGTGGGTGTTACCGATCTGGCCCGCATCCAAGTCCACCTGGATGACCCGGGCGTCCTGGCCCCAAATGTACCCGCCTGCCGTGGTGGTAGAATTGAGCCGTGATCCCAATATCAACACCAGGTCGGCTTCGCGCACTGCCTGGTTGCACGCGGCCTTGCCTCCGTTGCCTCCCACTACGCCCAGCCCGGTCCCGGTCGTCTCATCGACCGCACCCTTGCCGTTGACGCTCATGACTGCGGGTATGTGCAGCCACGCTTGGAGCTGCCGTAGCGCTTCGTGGCCTCCGGAGGCGTGAACTCCTCCCCCGCAGAGGATGACCGGACGTTGGGACCCTTCCAGCCAAGCGGCGGCCAGCTCGATGTCGGAAAGTGGCGGGAGGTACCGGTGGGCCGGGAAGCTGGTCGCGGGTTGGGCAGGCCAGACACCGGTCTGTCCGGCTACCGGTTGTGCCAGTACGCTCTCGGGCAAGGCCAAGTGAGCAGCGCCCTGCCGCCCGGCGGTAGCGTGGCGAAACGCCCGGGCGATGCTCTCGGGAATCTGCTCACCCAAGAGCACCCGGGAGCTAGAGCGCGTTACGGGGCGGAACAGGGCGGTCTGGTCCAGCTCGGTCAATGAGCCCCGGCCATCGCTGGACAGAGGGAGGTCGGTGGTCAAGCAGACCAGCGGTATGCGAGAGCCATCGGCCTCAGCCGCGCCGGGCAGGATGTACAAGGCTCCGCCTCCGCTGGGTCCCTCGCACACCCCGGGGCGGCCGGTCACGCGGGCGAAGGCCCCGGCCATGTAGGCGGCGGACCGTTCATCTTTCACCATGATATGGCGGATGTGGGGTTCCTTCCTGAATGCATCATACAACGCCATGCTGGTATCCCCGGGCAGTCCGAAGACGTGGGTGATCCCGTGCTGCTGCAGGGCCTTCACCACCAGTTCAGCACCGGTCAGAGGCAATGGCACCCATCCTTCTTCGAAGTAATTACCACCGGAACTCCCATCCCATCACGCTCGACCCGGACGGCTACGCCCTCCGGCACTAAGCTGGCGGCAGGCTGCCCTTGCTCGAAAGGGGAGGCATCCCGTTCTCAAACTTACCCAGCTAGGACACCTCCTAACCGGCGTTGGGTTTCTGCTGCCACGCCCGCAACCCGACCAGTCGGGTCTTATCCAGGCTCCACCGGGTGTAACCGCCGCACTGGCGGCCGGGTTGCGCACCCCAGCCATCCGGTAATGCAGGCGGGCCACCCGAAGCACCATCCTTCGCCGGTTGGCCGATCCCTGACGCCGCCGGGCAACCGTCCGTTGCGCACATGCTAACTGCTGTCATGCGGCCGGGAGAGCCTGCGGGCGCTCGCACGGGCCCCGTCGCTCAGGACCATGATGCGCATGTCCCGGCCGAGCGCCTTTCCATCCTTGGGTTTCGCATCGGGATGTCCTGCTTCGACCTGGAGCGACACCTACCAGCGTCCAGCTGGCTCGGTCACCGCCCGGCGGG
This sequence comes from Clostridiales bacterium UBA8153, assembly GCA_003449495.1. Classification (GTDB taxonomy): domain Bacteria; phylum Bacillota; class Sulfobacillia; order UBA8153; family UBA8153; genus UBA8153. Next base: position 1,132 of record DMHJ01000126.1, on the reverse strand, counting down.
CTACGGCCGGCCGTGCCTGCGCATGATCTCGGCCAGCCCTTCCAGTCTGGCGTCTACCCGGCCGTGTATGCTGTCCGGCGGATAGGTGCCGTCGGCGCGCCGGGCTCCCGCCTGAACTCCAGTTAGAATCTCCACACCCTCATCAATGTGGCTGACCGCCCACACGTGGAAGCGGCCGGCCTGGATGGTCTCGGTCGTCTCTTCGGACAACATCAGGTGCTGGACGTTTTGGGCTGGGATGAGAATTCCTTGTTCACCGGTCAGACCTTGCGCCCGGCAAGTGGTCAGAAACCCTTCGATCTTCTCGTTCACCCCACCTACGGGCTGGACCTCCCCGTGCTGGTTCACCGAACCGGTCACGGCTAGGCCTTGCCGGATGGGGACGCCCGCCAAACTTGAAAGCAAAGCGTATAGCTCGGCGCTGGAAGCAGAGTCCCCGTCCACCTCCTCATAGACCTGTTCGAACCCTATCGACGCATTAAGGGCCAGCGGCCGGCCTTGGGCATACTTGCCGCCGAGGTAGCCCGAAAGGATCAGCACTCCCTTGGAGTGTATGGCGCCACTCAGTGCCGTCTCACGCTCGATGTTGATGACCCCGTCCCGGCCGGCAAACGTGCGCGCCGTGATGCGAGAAGGCTTGGCGAACCGGTGATCCCCGGTATCGTACACGGCCACACCGTTGACCTGCCCCACCACGGCACCCTGGGTGCTCACCATGGTCACGCCCCGGGCGATCAGCTCTTGAAGCCTATCTTCGATGAGGTTCACCCGGTGTTCCATTTCGGCCAGCGCGCGCTGGACATGGGCGGCGCCGATCACCTGTTCATCTGGACCCGCCCAGCCGTCGGCCTCGTGGATGACATCGCTGACCTCGTTGAAACGGGTGGACAGTTTGCTTTGGTCGGAGGCCAGGCGCGAGCCATACTCCACCACTTTGGCCACGGCGGCCCGGTCCAGGTGCCGGAGCCCGGCCTGGCGGCAGACGGAGGCCACAAAGCGCGCGTACTTCATGGTGTTTTCCGATGTGCGGTCCATGACCGTATCGAATTCCGCCTTGATCTTGAAGAGCTTACGAAAATCCTCATCCAGGGCGTAAAGCCAACGGTACAGGAGGGGATGTCCGATGAGCACC
>DMHJ01000173.1 GCA_003449495.1 Clostridiales bacterium UBA8153 | reverse complement strand
CATGCCAACGGCGATGCCGCCTGCCCCGTTGACGAGCAAGTTCGGAAACTTGGCCGGTAGAACGATTGGTTCCTGCTCGCGCCCGTCATAGTTCGGCTGAAAGTCGACCGTGTCGTTCTCAAGATCGTCGAGCAGCGCCCCGCGGGGGGGGGGGTGGGGGGCCGGGGGGGGGGGAGAAGAGCTCCCGGGTGCCCCCTTAGGGCGCGAGCTGGTACCGGCCCAGGTAGGCCGCCGCCGCCCACACCCGCCTTCCCTACTGGGTGGGCTGGGTAATGTCCGGCGGGAAAGGTGCCCGGGGGACACTGCTCCGCAGCGGGGGCAAGCTTGCGTTCCGCCCGCTGCTCGGTCACCTCCCACCGGAGTTCCGGCCAGTCGAAGACCTCTCGCTCCCCGCGGTCCTGGGCCGGCATCTCCTCGAGCGGGCGGCGGCCATGCGCGCAGCGGAAGAGCGGGTGTACGAGGATCCGGTCCGGTGGCTCGCTCAGGCGCCAGCTGTGGCCAGGGTGGCCTTGGGGTCCCCCGGGGGACCGGCCGTTCGGCCAGCATAGACAGGCGGGGCGGGCGAAGCCGGGCATCCATGGGGATGGGCTGGACATTCCTTCACATCTCGCGGTGAGACACGGCGGCCGACTGAGCAGTTACCGCAGCTGGAGGAAATGGGCTACGCGCATAGAAGGTCCGGCGTTGGGAGTGTCCCACAAGCTCCACCTCCTGAGCTGATTCACCAGGCGTGGGCCGTGGTACAGTAGCGGGTGTGTGCTCGGAGATGCGTCCACGCTGGATATTCGCCGGGAGGTGATCTTGTCCTGCCCGGAACAGCGTCCCGGGGGAAGCCACGGAGAAGGCGGTATGGTGGAGGCCTCCCGGTCCGGAGATGATGTGGAAAGGAGGCGGGTATCCGGAGTGAAGGCGGGGAGGCTGGCGCAATACATGTTAGGCGTTGTGCTGGTGTCCGCCATATTGGCGGTGGCGGCACGCCCGGTCTTAGGGGCGGCGCTACCGCGCCTGGGCGTACGCGCTGCCCTCCTCTTGGATAATCGTACCGGTCAAGTGCTATACTCCCTCAACCCCGCCGAGCCCGCCTATATCGCCAGCCTCACCAAGATCGTCACCGCCGTGCTGTTTTTGGAGTCGGGCCGGATGGGAGAGAACTTCGTCACTTCCCGGAAAGCCAGCGCTACTCCTCCGGTAGCGCTCCACCTGGAGACCGGAGAACGCGTGAGCGGGTCGGACCTGTTTCACGCGCTCCTCATGATGTCGGCCAACGATGTGGCCGTGGTCATCGCCGAGGGGCTGAGCGGTTCGGTGGAGGAATTCGCCCGCCAGATGACGGAAAGGGCCCGCCAGTTGGGGGCCCGCGGCACGCGCTTTACCAACCCCCACGGCCTCCACGATCCCCGCCAGGTGTCTACGGCCGAAGACGTGGTCCTGTTGACCCGCCACGCCCTGGGTCTTCCCGCGTTTCGTGCCGCCGTGGGTACCACCGAGCACCGCCTGCTCCGCCGGGGACAGACCATTACCAACACTAACCAGCTCCTGTCCCACTATCCGGGGACCAACGGCGTCAAGACCGGGTTTACCACCGCATCGGGGAGCACCATCGTGGCCACCGCCGCCCGCGACGGCCTCGAGCTCATGGCCGTGGTCCTAGGGGCCCCCGCAGGTGGCGCCTCCGGTGCGGCCGTCCTGCTGCTGGACCACGGATTTGCCCAGTACCGGCGCTACCAGGTGGCCCGCACGGGCGAGCTGGCCGGGAGCGCTCCGGTGGCCGGGGGGCGGCACGCCGCGTCGCTGGTCACCGCGGATGACCTGACTCTGTCCATCCGGGACCCCAGCCAGCTCAGGGTGCGACTGGAGATCCTGCCGCTGTCTGCCCCTCTGGCAGCGGGAACTGCCGTGGGCCGGCTGCAGTTTCTGTATGGTGAAGTGGCGGTGGGAAGCGTAGAGCTGGTGGCGGGACAAGACGTGCCGGCATCCCCCTGGCGCCGTTGGGGAAAAGGGTTGCTCATCACCGCCGCGGTGGTGTGGGTGCTGTATCGCCAATCCCGGCCTCGCCCCCGGCGACGACCCGCTCAGCCCGGCCCGCAGCCGTCCACCAGACTCCGGTGGTGGCAAGGGTCAAACCGCCCCTCTCCCCCGCGCGCCAAGCTCCGTCGCAGGTGGGCATTGCCGTTGCCTCTCAGGGGATCGCCCCGCTACCGCCCCATCTGGTGGAAGCGCCTTCGCCGGAGAATACGGCCCGGGCGGACCAAGCTACCTCGCTCGCGCTGAACCCGTTCCCATTAAGGGGATACCCCGCAGGCTGAAGGCGCCGTGATCGACCGTAGGAAGCGAGCACACCAGGACACCGTTGGATGGGGGCGGCAATTGCCGTGTTCCCAGTGGCCTGCCGCCGGGTTACTGGTAGCCGGCGCGGGAGAACAATACGATCTCGTTGCCGCTGGCCTTGGCCCGGTACAAGGCGGAGTCGGCCGCCGACACCAGGCCCTCGCTGTCGTCGGCATCCTCCGGAAAGCAGGCCACGCCGCCGCTTAGGGTAACGCCGGGGGAACCGTTGGGCAGGGTTTCCGCGGCCAGTCGCTGGCGCACGCGCTGGGCCACGGCGATGGCACCCGCATGTCCGGTCTCCGGCAAGATGAGGGCGAACTCTTCACCGCCCCAGCGCGCCACCAGGTCGGAGGTCCGCACCACCCCGCGGGCGATGTGGGAGAAGGTTCGCAGCACCATATCACCGGTAAGGTGGCCGTAGCGGTCGTTGTATCGCTTGAAGTTATCGATGTCCATGAGCACCAAGGCGAAGGAGCGGTGGTGACGTTGAGCCCGGGCCACCTCGGCGTCAAGGTGCCGGACGAACGCGCGGCGGTTGAGCAGGCCGGTGGTGTGGTCGATGTCGCCCGCCTCCAGCAGGCGGTGGATGTACGTGCCCAGACAGGCGCCTGTGACGGCCAGAACGGTGGTCAAGAGCAGCAGGCGGATGCCGGTGTCAGGCACTAAGGCCAACAGGCCGACAAGCAAGCCCGCGACCGCACAGCTAGCACCCAACGTGACCCGACTCCGGCCCATCACTCACTCCACCCGTGTCAGTTCCTGCCGATCACGTAACGGTAAGGGTCTACTTCGCGGCGCAAGAGGGCCAATTCTTCGGCACTTGGCGGCATGGATACCGGTAGCTGGGGAGCCACTAGCAGCGTAAAACCTGCGTTATCCTGAACCTGGGCCAGGTCCACCCCCGGATGCAGGCTTTCTACCCGCATGCGCTTGGTCGCCTCGTCGAACCCGAACACGGCCAGTTGGGTAATGACTTTGTAGGGGCCGGTGCCGGGCGGCAGTCCCGCCGCCTCCCGGGCGCCGGGTCCGTGCAGATAGCCGGGACTGGTCATAAAGTCCAGCCGGGGGACGAACCTGCGTTGGTCCTGGGGCGTGATCATCATGGTCCGCCAGCACAAGGAAGCCAGGTCGTTGGCACCCCCGCTACCGGGGAAGCGGACCCGGGGCGGAAGGTCGCGGGGGCCGATCTGGGTGCTGTTGATGTTACCGTACTGGTCGATCTGGGCGCCGCCCAGGAAGGTATAGTCGACCATGCCTCTTTGGCATAGCTCCATGATTTCGGTCATACTCGAAGCGGAAATGCCCCTCCAGAAAGTCCGGGAATCCCCCACGGATATGGGCATGGTGGGCAACAGGGGGCCCATGCCGCCCGCTTCAAACATGACCACCAGTCCGGGCGCGTGGAGCTTTTGGGCCAGCATGGCCGCGGCACAGGGCGCGCCGGTCCCCACCACCACGGTGGCCCCGTCTTCCAGGTAGCGGGCGGCCAGGCAGATCATCAGCTCCATGCTGTTGTAGGTAGTCACCGCCGCATTCCCTCGCTCTCCTGAACCAGCATCAACTCCACCCGCCGCAGCTGCTGCAGCCGGGACCTGCCGCCGCACCGGTCAAGGTACCCGGCAAAATCCTCCACTCCAAAGATATACTTTTCCAGAAAGGCCCGCAAGGTTTCGGGTGTCCGCTCCGCCTCCAACCACTCCTGCAGGTGTTCTTCGTCAGAGAAATACTCATAGGGCATATTCCCCGGGTAACAGCCGCCGGGGACTTCCACCACCGCGTCCACACAGAAGTAGGGGATGATGGTGCGGGTGGGTTCCCGGCGGATTTCCTCGTGAGGGATGAGGCGCTCGGCGCTGATGATTACCCGGCGCGCGGCCCGGGCCAAGTCCGCGTCGGCCACGCTGATTCCCTCAATGCGGCAGTTACCATAGACGTCTGCCTCATGGACGTGGATCAGGCCCACGTCAGGGGAAAGGGCGGGCAGCGCGGCCAGGCGCATGCCCGTAAACGGGCATTGGATTTCCTTGGCCGCCGAGTGTTCCCAGGTATCGGTGCCCAACATCACCCGGGCCGGGAGGAAGGGCACCCCCATGGCCGCCGCCCGGTACCGCCAGGCCAAAGCCGCATTAGTCCACTCGGTCAGCCTAAGCAGCCCGCCCTCACACAGCCGGCGGGCGGAGGGCGACAAACCCCGCGCCTCCAACCCCAACACGTAGGCCACATCCACCCGGTCGATGCAAGGCCCGGCGGCCAGGATCTGGAAATCGTGGGTGGCGGTATGCCCGCTCAGACCCAGGCCCCGCCTGCCCTGCCGCACGATCTCATGGAGTAGGGCGGTGGGAATGCGGTTGGTCCCAAACCCTCCTACCGCCAGGTACTCACCATCATGGACCCAGCTGGCGACGGCCGTTTTGACCGTGGTCACCTTCGGTACCAGCTGCTTGGGCTTTTGCCTGAACCACTCCCGCATGGCATCGGGCTCGGGAGTTACCAGGAGCTCGCCTCTGGGCAACCGGGGGCACCTCCCTGTACAACC
>DMHJ01000117.1 GCA_003449495.1 Clostridiales bacterium UBA8153 | reverse complement strand
CCCACGGCACCAACCCGGCCACCGCCGTGGTGTGCGGCTACGAGACGGTGGAGGTGCCCTCCGACGCCCGGGGCGGGGTGGATCTGGCGGCCCTGCGACGCCTGATGGGACCAGAGGTGGCGGGACTCATGCTCACCAATCCCAACACCCTGGGGTTATTCGATGAGAACATGTACACGGTGGCCGAGATCGTCCACGAGCAGGGGGGCCTCCTCTACTACGACGGGGCCAACGCCAACGCCATCATGGGCATTGCCCGGCCCGGCGATACCGGCTTTGACGTAGTTCACTTCAACCTGCATAAGACCTTCGCCACTCCCCACGGCGGGGGCGGACCGGGGTCGGGCCCGGTGGGCGCCGTTGCCAGGCTGGCACCGTACTTACCCGTGCCCTTGGTGGACTTTGATGGCCGGCATTACCGGCTCGCCTACGACCGGCCCCAGTCTATCGGGCGGATGAAGGCCTTCTACGGGAACTTCTTGGTGGCGGTGAAGGCTTACGCCTACATCCGCAACATGGGACCGGACGGCCTGCGCCAGGTGAGCGAGGACGCCGTGCTCAACGCCAACTATCTCATGCGCCGGCTGGCCGAACATTACCACCTGCCTTACGACCGTCACTGCAAACACGAGTGCGTACTGGCTGGAGTTTGGCAGAAAGACCGGTACGGGGTACGGACTTTCGACATCGCCAAGCGGCTCCTCGACTACGGCTACCATCCGCCCACCGTGTACTTCCCCCTGATCGTGCCCGAGTGCCTGATGGTGGAGCCGACGGAGACCGAGAGCCGGGAGACCATGGACGGCTTTGCCCGGGCCATGGAGCACATCGCCCAGGAGGCGAAAGAGAACCCCGACCTGGTCAAGACGGCTCCCCATACTACACCGGTCAAACGGCTGGACGAGGCCACCGCCTCAAGAAAACCCAACGTGCGATGGAAACCCGGACAGTAAGAGCGGGCGGGCCGGGGCCAAGGGGCCCCGGCCTCACCGCAGACGGTCAAGGGGCTGACAGAGAGCGGGCTTGGGCCGTGCGTACGGCCCATTTTCCCCCGGTCATTCACTTCTCCTACCTGGGCCGCACCGGGGTGGTCAGCGCCACCGGCCCCCACTGCGAGCTGGCCTGCGCCCACTGCGGGGGTCACTACCTTAAGGCCATGCTTTCACCTGCCGAAGCCCTACGGCGGGCCCGCACCCCGGACGCACCTGCCAGCTGGCTGGTGAGCGGGGGTTGCGACCGCCGGGGGCGGGTGCCTTTGGACGAACACGGCGACCTCCTCCAGTCACTGGGGTCAGGGGCCCGGCTGGTGCTCCACGTGGGGTTAGTGCAACCGGAAGAGGCCCCCCTCATCGCCCGCCACGCGGCGGTGGTCGCCTTCGACATGGTCGGGGACAGGCAGACTGCCCGGGAAGTCATGGGATTAGACGTGGGGCTCGAGGATTACCTGGCAACCTACCGGGCCCTAGCCCAAGAGGCCCGGGTAGTCCCGCACCTCTGCATCGGCCTGCACGGCGGCCGGCTGCAGGGGGAGTGGGCGGCCGTGGAAGCTCTGGCGGCGGAAGCGCCGGAGGAACTTGTCTTTCTGGTGTTCAGCCCCACCCCCGGCACGGCCTTCGCCGGATGCCGGCCGCCCCCCCTGGAGGCAGTGGGCGACTTTCTGGCGTGGGCCCGGGTGCAGCTGCCCAAGGTGCCCCTGGGGCTGGGTTGCATGCGGCCCCGGGGCAGCTACCGCGAGGGGCTGGATGAGCTGGCGGTACACCTGGGCGTCAACGGGATCGCCGTGCCCACGCCGGCGGCCGTGCGCGCCGCACGGGAGCGGGGCCTGACCATCCGGCGGGAGGAGGAGTGCTGTGTCCTCCACTGACGGCGGTACCTGCCGGGTGTCGGCGGGCACTGCGGGCGTCTTAGGCCTCTCCTCCACGGCCGGGGCCGTTCTGCCCACTACCGCCTACTTTCTCCTTGGCAACGGATGCCAACGCGATTGTGGCTTCTGCGCCCAAGCGAGCGGTAGCCGGGCCCGGGCCGGCCTGCTCTCCCGGATCACTTGGCCGGAAGTTGAGCTGGAGCAGGCGCGCCAGGCTTTAGTCAAGTCGGCGGTGCAGCGGGTCTGCCTGCAGCTGACCGATAGCCCGGAGGCCCGGGCCCTGGCCTGGGAGTTTCTGCGGCCGGGCGGGGCCTTGCCCGTATGCGTGTCCGCCACCGGCTTAGGTAAGGAGGGAGTGGAGGAGCTGCTCGCGGGCGGCGCCGAGCGGGTGGCCTTGCCGTTGGACGCCGCCACTCCGGAGCTCTACCGGATGGTCAAGGGCGACCCGGGCTGGGAGAAGACCCGGGAGCTGTTGAGCCGGCTGGTCCGGGCCTTCCCGGGTCGCATCGGCACCCACCTCGTAGTGGGGCTGGGCGAGACCGAGGAGGAGATGCTCCGGACCATCGCCTCTTTGGTGGAGGACGGGATTACCGTGGCCCTATTCGCCTTTACCCCCATCCCGGGCACCCGCATGGCCGGGTCGCCCCGGCCGTCCCTGGCCGCCTACCGTCGAATCCAAGTGGGCCACTTTTTGTTGCAGCTGGGCGTGGTGACCGTGGGCGGCTTCTGCTTCGAGGAGGGGAAACTGGTGTCCGCCGGCCTCGACCGGGAACGCCTGCAGCACCTCCTGGCGGACGGGACCGCCTTCC
>DMHJ01000154.1:9635-13115 GCA_003449495.1 Clostridiales bacterium UBA8153 | reverse complement strand
TCCACGGAGGCTGACTATCCCCCAGGAATGACGAGAAGAGGTCGCTTACCCGCTGCAAGTTGCCAAACCCGCCAAACACCCTTACACCGGAAAGCATACGCCCATGTGAGACAAACGGGTCAGTATGATGTGAGACGGGACAGCCCATAGAAGGCAAAAGGCCCGGTAGAGGTCTCATGCCGTCTCTCGGAATGAGACCTGACCGGGCCTACTGGAGCCTGTGTGGCAGTCTAACTCGGCAAACTCCGACTAGCTCCTGAACAATGCGGAGAGGCAGGCCTCTAGCCACAGAGCGGAGAGGGTTACTCTGATGCAATGACCAGGTAGGAGAGCTGGCAGACGAGAGAGAACCGGTGTTGGGAGGGCGGCGGCTTTCTTGATGCGGATGAGAAGACGGGCCCCCGGGGCCAAGGCTGCCCGCCACCCCAGGGGTTCAGAGGAGGTGTAAGGTCACTCCCACCTCAGTGCTAAGTCTACCCGGCAACGCGTCACCGTAGTCAAAAGGCCCCTAGCAGCGTGGGCAGGCGGCGATGCTGGCCGAGGGGTCAAAGAAGCCCGTCCGTGCCCCCGCGGTTGCAGGTTTCGCCACCGTCACGGCCGCAACTCCCGTTTCGTGGCGGTCAGGTTGCATGACTTCCGGCTGGCCCTTCCTTCCAGCCTTCGCCCCAAACCGGTATCACTGGCCGTGTCCCAGCGCTGAAGGCTTTTTGGCTCCTCATCCCCATCTTACCTTCATCATGTCGCCGGACAACCGGGAAAGTTCGCCGGGGTACCGATAGGGCAGGATATTCCCAGGCGGTGCAGAACTTGGGATGATCGACACCAGCTCTTCTGGAGGTAGGTCGGTTTGGAGCGAAAGCGGCACTTTGAGACCATATCCGGACTCCCGGTCCGCCCCTGTTACCGCCCGGAAGATTGCCCCCAGCTCGACTACCGGCGGGACCTGGGCGACCCGGGAGAGTATCCCTTCACCCGCGGCATTCACCCGGGCATGTACCGGGGACGCCTCTGGACCATGCGGCAGTTTTCGGGTTTCGGCACCGCCGAAGAGACCAACGCCCGTTTCCGGTACCTCTTGGAGCAGGGCCAGACCGGCCTGAGCGTGGCCTTTGACATGCCGACTATCATGGGCTACGACTCCGACCACCCGCGGGCCGCCGGCGAGGTGGGCGTGGTGGGTGTGGCCATCAACTCGCTGGCAGACATGGAGATCCTCTTTGACGGTATCCCGCTGGGTGAAGTCAGCACGTCCATGACCATCAACGCCCCGGCCGCCGTGCTGCTGGCCATGTACGTGGCGGTTGGGGCCAAACAGGGTGTGGCCGGTTACCGGCTTGGCGGCACCATCCAGAACGACATCCTGAAAGAATACATCGCCCAGAAGTCCTACGTGTTCCCGCCGGTACCTTCCTTGCGCCTGATCACCGATACCATCGCCTATTGCGCCGAACATGTACCCCGCTGGAACACCATCAGCATCAGCGGTTACCACATCCGCGAGGCGGGCAGCACCGCCGCCCAGGAGCTGGCCTTTACCTTGGCCGACGGTATGACCTACGTGGAGGCGGCCCTGCAGGCCGGCTTGGACGTGGACGCCTTCGCGCCGCGGCTTTCTTTCTTCTTCAACGCCCACAACGATCTGTTTGAGGAAGTGGCCAAGTACCGGGCGGCCCGCCGCATCTGGGCCCGGGTGATGAAGGAGAAGTACGGTGCCCGCGACCCGCGTTCGTGGCTGATGCGCTTCCACACGCAGACCGCCGGTTGCTCCCTCACGGCGCAGCAGCCGGAAAACAACATCGTGCGCACCACCGTCCAGGCCCTGGCCGCCCTGCTCGGGGGCACCCAATCGCTGCACACCAATTCCATGGACGAGGCCTGGGCGTTACCCTCGCAAAAGGCCGTAACCATCGCCCTCAGGACCCAGCAGATCCTGGCCGAAGAGAGCGGGGCGGCCAATGCCGCCGATCCTTTGGGCGGCTCGTACTTGATAGAAGCCCTGACCGATGAGATGGAAAGGATGGCCGAGGAGTACTTCCAGACCATCGCCCGCCTGGGCGGGGTGGTTTCAGCCATTGAACAGGGATTCTTCCAGCGGGAGATCGCCGACGCCGCCTACGCATACCAGCGCCGGGTGGACACCGGCCAGTACCGGGTGGTGGGTGTAAACTGCTATGCCACTCCTGAAGCGGTGCAGCTTCCGCTTCTGCGCATCGGGCCCGAGGTCCAGTCCCGGCAGCTGTCCCGTCTCCGCCAGGTGCGGGACCGGCGCGACCGGGCGCAGGTGGAGGCGGCCCTCGACCGCCTGGAGGAGTGCGCCCGCGGCCGGGAGAACGTCATGCCGGCCATGGTGGAGGCGGTGGGCGCCTATGCGACCTTAGGCGAGATCATGGACCGGCTGCGCGCCGTCTTCGGCAGCTACCGCGAATCTGCCGTGTTCTGAAGAGAGGGGTGTGGCCATGACCAGGAAGATCCGGGTACTGGTGGGCAAACCCGGCCTGGACGGGCACGACCGGGGGGCCAAGGTGGTGGCCCGGGCCTACCGGGACGCCGGCATGGAAGTCATCTACTCCGGGCTGCACCGCACTCCCGCCGAGTTGGTGCAGGCCGCCATCGATGAAGACGTGGACGTGGTGGCCCTGAGCATCCTGTCCGGGGCCCACAACGCCCTGGTACCGGCGGTGATCGAGGGGCTGCGCGCCCATGGCGCCCATGACGTGCTGGTGCTGCTGGGCGGGATCATCCCGGAGCACGATACCCCGCAACTACGCGCGGCCGGGGTAGGGGGCATTTTCGGGCCGGGCACGCCCCTGGATACCATCGTGGAGTATACCAAGCAGCACGTGCGGCCGGCCCCCGCTTAAGGGACTAAGCTCCGGCCGCCTGCACCGGTCGGGTCACCGCCGGCCCTTTAGCAATATGAACTACAATGACCACGGGAGGTGTGGCCATGCGTTTCGAGCTGACCGAGGACCAGCTGGCCATCCAGAAAGCCATCCGGGAACTGGTGGCGCGGGAGATTGCCCCGCAGGCCCGGGAGCGCGACGAGTCGGGTGAGTTTCCCTCCCACGCCCTCCAGCGCTTGGGCGAGCAAGGGTACCTGGGCATGATGCTGCCCGAGCAGTACGGCGGCATCGGCGCCGATCACCTCAGCCACACCATCTGTGTGGAGGAGATCTCCAAGGGCTGCGCCTCTACCGGGGTAATCTTCGAAGTGCACAACAGCCTAGCGGCCGAGACCATCCTGCACCGGGGCACCGCCGAGCAGAAAGAGCGTTATCTCCCCCGCCTGACCGGCGAGTGGCTGGGAGCCTTCGCCCTCACCGAGCCCGGGGCCGGGTCGGACGCGGGAGCGGTGGCCGCCACGGCGGTCCTGGACGGCGGTTACTACCTGCTCAACGGGACCAAGTGCTTCATCAGCAATGCGGGCAAGGCCCAGCTCTACCTGATCATCGCCTCCACCGACCCGGCCAAGGGCTCGCG
>DMHJ01000154.1:0-9229 GCA_003449495.1 Clostridiales bacterium UBA8153 | reverse complement strand
TGGGCATCCGCGCTTCCTCCACCGCCGATGTGATCCTGCAGGACTGCCGGGTGCCGGCCGCCAACCGGCTGGGCCAGGAAGGCGATGGCCTGAAGATCGCCCTGGGTGCCCTGGACTCGGGCCGCATCGGTATCGCCGCCCAGGCGGTAGGCATCGCCCAGTCCGCCATGGAGAAGGCCGGGCGCTATGCCAAGCAGCGCGTCCAGTTCGGTAAGGCCATCGCCGAGTTCCAGGCCATCCAGTGGATGCTGGCGGACATGGCCACCGATATCGAAGCCGCCCGCCTACTCACCTACCGGGCCGCCTACCTTAGATCCAAAGGGGTACGGTGCAGCGGCGAAGTGGCCATGGCCAAGCTCTTCGCTTCCAGCATGGCCATGCGCCACACCGTGCAGGCCGTGCAGATCTTGGGCGGTTACGGTTACATGCGCGAGTATGAGGTGGAACGGCACCTGCGCGATGCCAAGATCACGGAAATCTACGAAGGCACCTCGGAAGTTATGCGCCTGGTCATCGCCGGGCAACTGCTCAAAGACCTGGGTTGAGCCAGAAGCTGGGGTAGACGGCAGGGAATGCGCTGTGACAGGCGGAAGCAGCTTCCGCTGCAGGTTTTATCAAACGTGGAACTCCACCACGTCCCCGTCCTCTACCACGTAGTCCCGGTGCACCATCTGGCCCTCAAAAGTCTGGCGTCCCCACACCCGCGCATACTTCAAATCCCGGGCGATATCTTTATGCACGGCCGCCGCCGCCTCGATGATGGTAGTGCCTGCCCGGATCACGAAAGGCGAGTCCAGGTCCGGTTTCTTGCCGGGGACTTTGGTATATAGCCGGATCTTCCCCAAGAGAGCGAACACTTCCCGGCGCAAGCTGTCCAGGTTCTGACCGGTGACCGCGGAGACGCATAGTAGAGTAAGGCGCGGATCGAGGACTTCCATGAGCAGGCTCAGGCGCTCGGCGGCGTCGGGCGCGTCGCATTTGTTGGCGACCACCAGTGCCCGTTTCTGGCCGGTCGCCCCGGCGGTTTCACCTACCGGTTCCAGCCTGCCCTCGCGCAGCAGCGTGAGAGTGGTGTCCACTTGCGTGAGCAGGTCATCGTCGCCCAGGTCGAAGACGATGACCATGGCATCGGCGGCCCTTACCACATTGAGCAGCCAGGGGGGCATGAACTGGGTGGAGAGGGGCGGGCAGTCCACTACCTGCACCTGGACGTTTTCGTAACGGACCATGCCGGGCTGGGGCACCCGGGTGGTGAAAGGATAGGGAGCCACCTCGGGCTCGGCGCCGCTCAAAGCGGCCAACAGGGCGGACTTGCCGCTGTTGGGCGGGCCGACCAGGGCCACCTGACCCGCACCTTCCCGTTCCACGTAATAGGAAGGGCGGCGCTTGGGCCCTTTGCTCTGCCGCTGGCTCTCCGCCTTGAGCTTGGCGATGCGTTTTTTGATGTCGGCCTGCATCTTCTCGGTGCCCTTGTGCTTGGGGATGGTGGAGAGCATCTCCTGCAGGGCGGCGAGCTTATCATCAGGCGTTACCGCTTCGCGGAACCTCAGCTCCGCGGCCCGGTAGTCGGGCGTCAGGTTGGCAGGCAACGGGGTCCCTCCCCGGTGAGGTCACTCACCCCCTATATTACCACACCGTCACCGCTCAAACCTGCCGCCCTCCCTGGTTGGAGGTTTTGCCGGCCCGGGTGTGGAATCTCCCGGGCGGAATCAAGCAGCAATGGGGGTCAGACCATGATCGATTTTGCGTTAGAAGCTGAGCACCTGATGGTGGAGAAGCTGGTACGCGACTGGGCCGGACAGAAGATCGCGCCTCGAATCCAGGAACTGGACCGCGCGGCCCACTTTGACCGGAGTATCCTGGCCGAGATGGCGGAATTGGGACTTCTGGGTCTCTGCATTCCCGAAAGCTACGGCGGGGCGGGTATGGACTACATCTCCCTGGGCCTAGCCTGCGAGGAACTGGAATACGTGGATACCTTCCTGCGGGTGATCCTCTCGGTCCACGTAGGTCTGAACTCCATGACCATGATGGCCTGGGCCACCGAGGAGCAGAAGCAGCACTACCTGGTGCCCCAGGCCCGCGGGACCAAGCTCGCCACCTACGCCCTTACCGAGCCCAACGCCGGCTCCGATGCTGTGGGGATCCAGGCCACCGCCCGGCGGGACGGCACCGACTACCTCCTCAATGGCGAGAAGATGTGGATTTCCTTGGCCGACGTGGCCGACCATTTCATCACCTTCGCCTGGACGGATCAGGAAAAGCGCGCCGCTCGCGATCATGCCGGCATCACCGGCTTCATCTTGGAGCGGGGCATGCCCGGGCTGACCACCGGTACCATCCACGGTAAATTGGGAATCAGGGCGGGCAATACCGGCTTTCTCTCTTTCAACGATGTACGCGTACCGGCCGGCAATGTCTTGGGCGAGCCGGGCGAGGGTTTCAAAATCGCCATGTTCGCCCTGGACCAGGGCCGCTACACCGTGGCGGCAGGCGCCACCGGGCTGGTACGGGCCTGCCTGGACGCTTCGGTCAAGTATGCCCGGGAGCGTCACAGCTTCGGCCAACCCATCGGCCAGCACCAGTTGGTTAAAGAACTCATCGCCGATATGAGCAGAAACTACGAGGCCTCCCGCCTCCTCTACCAGCGGGCGGGCTGGATGAAGAACCAGGGCCTGAGGAACACCCGGGAGACCGCCGTGGCCAAGTGGTACGCCTGCGATGCCTCGGAAAAGGCCGCCGCCGATGCCGTGGAGGTCCACGGTGCCTACGGCTACTCCGACGAGTACCCGGTAGAACGTTTCTACCGCAACTGCAAGGCCGCGGTGATCTACGAAGGCAGCCGCGAGATCCAAAAACTCATCGCCGCCGATTACGCCCTGGGCTACCGGGTGGACCGGCCCATGCGCGCCGGCCTTCCCTCCTATCCGTTCTCCGGGTGAGAGCATCGGGCGCGGGAACGGCCGCCCGGCCGCTCCCGCGCCTCTCCCGCCTATGGCAGCACTACCGCCACGCTCTGTCGCTCTCCGTCATGGTGGACAGGAGAATGCCGGCGCCCTGGCCGCCCCTCAGGCCCGGAGCTTCCGGCAACCGGTCAGTTCCGGTGACCGGGAGGCAAACGGTGTGCGGCCAGATTGCCGTCTGCCCCAGCCGCCCCACGCTACTTGCCGGCTACCTGCCAACGTCTGCCGATGGGATAGATGTCGTCTGGTATGTTCTCGTATCTCAGCGTGCTCAGATCCGCCGGACCGATGCCGGGGGCGTCGATGGGGAAGTCCACCCGGGAGACGTTGTCCCAGAATGCCCGGTGATGCACCCGGTCCTTGAGCACGATGATGTCCAGCGTCCGGTAATCGATGCCCACCGCCTCAAAACCGGCGCTGTCGTTGGCCCCCCGCATGCGCTCGGAGACCACCACCCGGCGGTTGTCCCCGAGATCCAACGCCACCGCCAGGCCGTCCTGGACCCGCCTACCTTTGCCCATGGGTCCTACCAGCTGGTAACGCGGCCGGCCCATGAAGGTGATCTTGCCGGTGACTTCCACCGGCGTGCCCGAGTGTTCGCTGGCCCACCCGCCAATGCTCACCGTCACCGCTTGACCCACGGCGGCATTCTGCTCGAGGTGATGCGCGGCCCGGGGGTCGGCGATGCCGGGCAGGGCAAAGTTGACGGCTCCTTGGGCGAGCAGTTCCTTGAGGATGTGGGTGCTGTCGCCGGTACGGTCGGTACCATCGGCGATGACCACCGGTTTTTGGCCTTCTTTCACCAGACGCAGGACCTCTGCCACTCCCTCTCTGGGCTTGGGCAGCGGGCGAGCGAAGCTGGCCCGCAGAGACCAGGCCAGGGCGGCTACATCCTCGGCGGCCCGTTCTGCCAGCTCGGCATCGCCGTCGGTCACGGCGATCACCGACAGGCCTACGTCGGGGACATCGGCATAGGCGAAACCGGGGGCCACCGACATCCGGTAGACGCCGGGACGCTGTTCCCATTCCCGGCAGCGGTCGTAGAGGTCGCGCATGGGATGGTAGTCGGAAGCCTGGAAGATGCTGGCCGAGATGATGCCGGGTTTGCGTAGCACCTGGGTGGGGGTGAATTCCCCGCGGATGGTCTTGACCAGGCAGCGGGCGGCCACCCGTCCGGTCTCTTCGGTATCCACATGGGGGTAGGTCCGGATGACGAACACCCCATGCGAGGCGGCGGTGAGCTCGTGGTCCTCGTTGGCGTGCAGGTCCAGGGTAACCATGATGGGCGTCTTCCCCACCACGCCCCGCACCCGCCGTACCAGTTCGGCTTCGGGTTTGGGGATGCCGCGCACGGCCATGGCCCCGTGCAGCGCCAGTAGCACGCCGTCGAGCTTGCCGGCGGTCTTCAGACCCTCGACGATCTCGCCGGCGTATTTCTCATAGCACTCCCGATCCATCCAGCTGGTGTATGGGCCCGGCGCCATGCCCGCGCTGACGATGCCGACCAGTTCGGCACCGACATCGTCGGCGACTTGGATGTAGCCGTTGACGTAGCTGGGAATGCCCCGGGCCGAGGCCACCACGGCCTCCCCCCGCCGGACGTAGGGCTCCAGGCCGGCGATGGTGGTCGGCTCCGGGCAAAAAGTACAAGTCTCATGGGAAAACTCGGCTACAGCGATCCTCAAGCTGGGTCCTCCCTTCCCAATCACAAGATCAATTAGGCCGTCGCAGCACCCGGCCCGCCCGGGCGGCGGTGAGCACCCCGTTTTCCACCGTCACCTCCCCGTTGACCACTACCCATAGGATGCCTGGGGCCTAGCGCGCGGGCTGTGAGACAGTTGCGAGAAATCGGTAAGGTCGCGTACGGTAACCGGCTCAAAGACTACCAAGTCCGCGCGGGTGCCGGCCACCACCACCCGGCGCCCGGTCAGGTCTAGGCGGGTAGCCGGCCCAGAGGGCATCCTGCGCACCGCCTCTTCCACGGTGAGCATGCCGCCGACGATGACCAGACCATAGGTCATGCCGCCACCTCCGTTCACCCACTTCCGGATACGGGGTCCCGCCTGAGAAAGGTGGTCAGGCAGTGAACCGAGCCCCAGCCTTTCATGAGTTCGTCCGCTTCCACCAGGATGACCTCTATACCTGCCTTCCGGTACATGGCCGTGGTCTCCGGCGCGCCTTCGGCCATGACGATGACGTCCGCGTCGAGGGCCACGAAGTTGATGGCCATATGCGTCCGCAACTCGCGGACGTTGGCCACCTCCAAGATCTCAAACCCCCGCTTTTTCAGCGCGTCTACCACCACGTAAGGGGTCATCCAGGGGAAACACACGACTTTGCCCGGTCCGGGGATGTTGATGAACCCGTCCAGGTGGGCCGACCCGTAGGGGATGGGGACATAGATGACGTCTTCCACGCCCATACCCCGCAGCTCATGCTCTACCTGGCGGCAGCCCTCCAGGTTGCTGCGGTTGCCCAGCCCTAGGAGGGCGGTGCGGCCGTCTATCCACATGAGGTCCGCTCCCTCGAATGTGCCCTGCCCGTTGATGGTCTTGGCAATGGGCACCCCCAGGCGGCCCAGGGCCTGGGCAACATAGCGTTCTTCACCACGCCGCAAGGTAAGGCCGGGCCGGGTGATGATGGCTCCTTCCGGGGTCATCACGCACAGGTCCCGGCAGAACATGCCGTTGGGTCTGTCCCCGGCCATGTCCTCTACGTAGTGGACGCTAACGCCGTGCCCGGCGTAGAGCGCCGCCAGGCGGTCATGCTGGTCTCTGATCTTACCCGCATCGGGCAATTCGCGAAAACGGATGGCGGCGGCATCGGTGAGGCCTTCGATCTCCCGGCCCGGCCGGCGCATGAGCACCGAACGCAGCCGTCCCCATTCCGAATCCACGCCCCAATCGCCCCAGTACTTCCCCATGTCCGCCCGAAACGACGAAGGCTCGGAGAACCATCTCTCCCCTACACTGCGCAAGGGATCCATCAATTCAGCCCCCCTCATGTACCGGCAGCTGGGCAACGGGCCACCACCCGCACCGGGACGGCGTCGATGCCTGGGATGAGCAGTGGGAAGAAGAACACTTCGAAGCCGGAAGCGGGCAATCCAGCCAAGTTGGTGACGTTCTCCAGTACCAGGATACCGGCGTCCATGAGCACGGCGTCCCGCGCCTGGTGCAATCCACCGGGGGCGAACCCTCGGGCATCCACGCCCACGGCCCGGGGGGCCCGCTCTTTCAGCCAGGCCATGGCCGGGGGGGAGAACACCGGATCGCTCCGTCCCGTCCACAGGATGAGTACCCCACCCGGCCCGGCGCCGGGGTCTACGGCCGCCAGATCGGCCGGGCCGCTTCTTCCCAGGTCAAAGAGGTATCCCGGCCCGGACAAGTTCTCCACGGCAGGTTCTCCCCGCAAGTCCACATGCGTACCCTGGTGAAAGGTGAAGGCCACCCAAAAGGTGGAGAGCTCTGGCCCGGTGATGCGCTCCAGCCGGGGAGGGGGCGTGCCGGGACGTCGCGGGGCACCGGCCGTCACCGGGTGGCTCAAGTCTACCCACTTACCCACGATCACACCTCTTCCCCATGGGCCCACCCGACGCCCGGCGTTTCGCCTGTTACCCGGAAAACTGGTGAAAAGCCGGCCGCTGCCCGGGCGCCATCACGGAACGATAGGGTCTTCCTCCCGTCCGGCGGACGAAATCGGCTTTGGCCCGCACTAAAAGCTCCGGGCGGGTCATCAAGGCGTAGCCTGCCGCGGCCAACACTTTGGCGGCAGTCAGCATGCCGGCATGCCCGATACCCATGCCCGACTGGGCGGCGTACTGCCAGGAATGGCCGGGCGTGCCCAGGGCCAGGCAGGCCGTGGAGATCTGGGCGGTGGGGCAGCACCAGCTGACATCACCTACGTCGGTGGAGCCCCGGGGCGGGTCCTCAATGGCGGGAATGGGCAGGATGGTATCCAGCAGCACCCGGTCCCACAGCTCTTCCGGCACCCGGGCCTCGCGCAAGCTGGAGGCTCGCTGCTCGCCGGGGATGGTGCCGGTGATCTCTTGGGCGAAGGCCTGCTCGGCCGGACCGAACGCGGGAGGCCCGATCTGCCGAAAGCACTCATCTAACAGGTCGATCAAGGGCCGGTTGGGTAAGACGTTCCAGATGGCCTTGATCATCTCCACTTCATAGCGGGTTTCCGTCATCTCGGCCGCGCCCGAGGCGCATTTGAGCACGCGCTCCCACAGCTGGTCAACCTCTTCCCGCCGGGGGGCCCGCACCAGGTACCACACCTTGGCCAGCGCGGGCACGACATTGGGCTGCGCCCCACCGCCGGTGATCACGTAATGCACCCGGGCCTGGGGCGGCATGTGCTCACGCAGGAACTCCACGCCCAGGTTCATTAGCTGTACCGCGTCCAGGGCGCTGCGCCCGTTGTAGGGGTCACCGGCGGCGTGGGCCGACTGCCCAAAGAAGATGAGGTTGGCGGCGTTATTGGCCAGTGAAGAACCCGTGGCCACTTTGTTCACGGAAGACGGGTGCCAGGTGAGACAGGCATCGCACCCGTCAAACAGGCCCTCCCGGGCCATGAACGCTTTGCCGCTCAGGTTCTCCTCGGCCGGGCAGCCGAAATACTTGATGGTCCCGGGCAGCCGGTTCTCCTCCATCTGGTGCTTGAGCCCGATGGCGGCGCCCAACGCACCCGTTCCCAGCAGATTATGCCCGCAACCGTGGCCGGGAGCCCCCGCCACTCGCTCGCTGCGGTAAGGGACTGCGTGCTGGGAGAGTCCGCCCAGAGCGTCATACTCCCCTAAGAACCCGATGACCGGATTCCCGCTACCCCAGGTAGCCACAAAGGCGGTGGGCAGGCCGCCCACTCCCGTCTCCACGGCAAATCCTTCGGCCTCTAATGCTCCAAGCAAGCGCGATGCCGACTCGTCCTCGTGGAGGGCCAGCTCAGCCAACTCCCAGATAACATCTGACAACTGCACCAGTGTCTCCCGCCGCCCCTCTATGTACCTCAGGGCGGCCACGGCCTGTGGCAGCATGCCCATCATCCCCCCCGTTTCTTTTCGACCAGCTCAGAGTTCCCAGTAACTTCAACGCCACCTTGCCGGTCTCCTGCCCGTCGGTGCCACGGGCCCCAGGCAGCTTCTCGGGCAAGCTGCTATCGGCTGCCCGATGACGGGCCAAGCTACCCGGCTACGGCCGCAAAACCGCAAGGAGCGCTAGCACCGACCGGGGCTAACTGGCGGGCTACCGTGGTAGAGGGTTGGGAAATCCGGCGACTTTGATGAGGACCTGCCGCCGCATCGAGAACCCCGGTGTGGCTTCGCTCCTGCCTGGGTGCGCAGACCAAAAGTCGCTCACCGACGGGGCAACGGTGAAGCCGGCTTTGGCAGAGGCCGAGGGAGAAACAGTCGCTTCAAGCGGCCACCGGTGCGGGGACCCCGGTTCATGTCCCTTACAGTTGGTCACGCAATGTGGCAAGACGGTGGCCAAACAGCGCGAGCGACGGCAGCAAACTGCATCGCGCTGCTCCCAATAGTGCGGAAACAGAACCACCGCGCCCGCCGGTGCTTCACAAAATGCTGCTTCGAGACGGAAGGAGTTGAGTAAGAGTCGGTCTTCACGACTGGCCGGCACATGAACCTGGTGCGTATGGCCGTGCTACACGCAAGTTTTCCGCACTCCACGGAGGGTCCGGCGACCGACCTTGACCACTCTAACCGCGGGCCTGGGGATGCGCTCACGCCGCCGGTCAGAGGTGAATGGCGAGCCAGGGCTGGGGTGGCTCACCGGATTCCTGGGCACATCCCTGGATCTTCTAAATGGGATCTGGCCTTTCCCATTACCCCAAGGTGACCGCATCCAGGAAGAGACGGAGGATCCGCTCGACATCCACTTCCAAGACCACCCGCACCCGGCCGGACCCCGGCGTTCCCGCTGCCGTTTCGGCCTCCCGTAACACCGTGGCGGGGTCTATGACTGCAGCAGCGGCTGCCAGGTCGCATAGGACCAGACCCTCGTGGCCCAGGTGCCGCTGGACGAAGCGCGCCATCACCCGGCTTGCTTGCCAGAAGATGGTGGACAGCCTCCCCCCATCCTCCTGCAACCGGCACAGGGCGGCACCGGTGAGCAGGCAGGTGGCGGCGGTCCCCCAGGGCACCACGGTGGCCGGTATGCCCGCAGCCAGTACCACGGCCGCAGCTTCCGGATCGGCCTCCAGGTTGAACTCGCGGGTGGTCCCGGGAGTACCGGTACTTCCCATCCACACCA
>DMHJ01000208.1:439-5402 GCA_003449495.1 Clostridiales bacterium UBA8153 | reverse complement strand
TACTCCGATGGCGGTCTCTAACCAATCCCAAGACATGGCCATCATATAAATCAATGCCTGCCAGGAGGGAAAGGGTCCCATGGCGTTGGTATTCATGATCTCTCCCCCAGGCGACATATTTCCCACTGACCGGCGCCAGATCGGGAGCGACATTGGCGATAGCTTGGAGGCCTGGTTTCTCATCATAAGAGAGGACCGGGTGCCTCCCCTGTTCGCCCCCCTCTCTGGCTGGTTGAACCTCTTTGTACACCACAAGCACCTGGGCCATTTTTTCCTCAAACTCACTGTCGCGTCTCTCAAGGTAATAGGCGGTCTTATGGGCTTTAATTTCCGCCCTCGCAAGAATATGATGCAGCCCGCTCTTGCCCATGCGGGTCAACGAGGGATGGCCATTGGCAACCGCCTGTGCACGGATGTGCCTGGCCAACTGAGCAAGCGTCCACCGCTCTGCCGCATACCCATAAACGGATGGCTGGCAGCAGGCCAAATGGATAACCCAGGCTTTGTCCTCGTCGGTAATGACCGGGGGACGCCCCGAGCGTGGAAGATCCCGGAGCGCCGTCATGATACCCCCCGCTAGGGCTTTATCAACACACCGCTCCACCAAAGGACGATTGGTTCGTTCATTGCGGGCAATGCTCGAAATGCTCTCCCCCCGAGCGTACGCCAGAAGCAGCTTGGCGCGTTTCACCTTGGAGTATGGCTCAGTTCTTGATGCAGCCAGCTTCTGCAAGAACTCGACGTCCTCTTCCCCTAACACCAATGCACTTCGTTTCCTCTGGAATGGCATAACGGTCTCCTTTCGTTTTCACCCATTATGCCATAAACCAAAGGATATTGCAACAGCAGTTTACGAACGAACTACTAGTCCGTGTAGTCACGGTTAGACTCGTCGGGGCCTTAGCCGGCTGAAAGTCCGGGTCGGGTTGACTTGCCCCGTCTAGTGAACGTATCCTAGTTCCAGAGTAGGTGTGGCAAGGGGGAGCGCGTCTTGACCAAGCGCATACTGGTAACCCAGCCGGTTCCCGAAGCCGCTGAGCGCGTACTGGAGGGTTTCGAGGTGAGCTGGAATCGAGGACCGCGCCTAGAGCCTCCGGAGCTCTTGGCCAGAGCTACCGGGAGGCACGGGATCCTCTGCCTGCTGACGGACGGCATTGGCCCGGCCATCTTGAGTCTGCCCGGACTGGAAGCGGTGAGCACAGTTTCTGTGGGCTATGACCACATCGACCTAACGGCTGCCGTCGAGCACGGCATCGTCGTCACCCACACCCCGGACGTCCTCACGGAGACCACCGCCGATTTTGCCTGGGCCCTGCTGATGGCCGTGGCGCGCCGGGTAGTCGAGGGCGACAGCTATGTACGTCGGGGCCGGTTCCAGGGCTGGGATCCCTTGCTGTTGCTGGGCAGTGACGTCCACGGCAAGTGCCTGGGGATCGTGGGTATGGGGAGGATCGGCCGGGCCATGGCACGCCGCGCCCAGGGTTTCGACATGCGGGTGGCATATTACGACCCCTTGCTGAAATATCCCGATGCTGCGGCCGTGACCCTTGATGAGCTTCTGGCTCAGGCCGATTTTGTGACCCTGCATGTTCCTTTGAGCGAAAGCACCCACCATCTGATCGGGTGGGCAGAACTGGCACGCATGAAGCCCACCGCCTACCTGGTGAACACTTCCCGGGGACCGGTGGTGGACGAAGCTGCCCTGGTGCAGGCGCTCTCTTCAGGCACCATCGCCGGGGCCGGGCTCGACGTGTTCGAGCGGGAGCCCCGGCTGGAGGCCGGTCTGGCCGGGCTGGAGAACGTAGTCTTGGCCCCGCACATTGCCAGCGCATCCCGGGAGACGCGCGAGCGAATGGCAGTGATGGCGGCCCAAGACCTAAAGGCGGTGCTGGAGGGCAGGACCCCGTCCCATCCGGTGCCACTCACGGGACACCGCCGGGCCAAGTAGCTTACCGGCCAGTCCAGGGCAATTGTGGACCCTTGTACCTGAGCGCGGCCTGCTTCATTGCAGCCTCCCGTCTGGGCCGGCTTCCGCAGAGTCGTATCAGGTGTGATACCGGGCGCTACGGGGGCCGGCATGGCCGGGGTGGAAGCAGGTGGCAACTCACCGGGATCGCCCAATCACCCGGAGAGCGTGCCCAGAACCAGGTGCACGGTCTGCGCACGGTAATGGGATGCGGTATGCAGTTGAAGGACAGTCTCCGCCAGGCCTACAACATCTTCCCATCATGCCCGGGGTAGGGATGGCCGGCCGGCCCCAGCTCAAGGTATCACCTAGCGATGCCCAAGAAGCCGGCAGATGCCGTGGCCCCTCATCAGGCACCACTTCGGGCAGCCGACGGTCGATGAAACCGTGGCCGGGGCAACGCGAGATTGCCGAGGCCGGGGTGCTGGATGTGCCTGTCTCTCGGCCCCGGCCGGAATGCCCAAGTCAGCTTCATTGGGCCGGAGGAGAAGGACCCGGCCCAGAATGGGGCAGGAGGCGTACCGATAGGGTCCGAGGAACACCTGGTAAGGATTTATGACGCAACGCGCACCGGGAACCGGCTCTTGGTGTGCTGCTACAGCGGAACCCGGGATGCGCTGCGCATGGCGTATGTGCTACACAGGACCATCAATAACGCCTGGGTCGCGCTCCCGCTCCTCTGGTACAACGCTCTGGACAGGCGCAGCGACCGTCCCCTCAGGAGCTCCATGGCCGAGGCCCAGGCCGGCATCTGCTGGCATGGCGACCGGGGGATCCCGGTGCAGTGGTGGCGGTGGACGCTGGACTAGTCGTAGGCCCTGTCCCCGCCGCATCCTACCTCCACCCGGACAAGGAAAGGGCCGAGCTGTGGATCAACGAGGTCGGGGTCGCCCCCACTCACCGTCGGCGAGGCTTGGCGAGGCAGTTGCTGGTTTGCCTGTTTGAGCAGGGACGCCAAACCCGGCGCAGGGAGGCCAGGCTCCTCACCGAGCACGACAACGAGCCCGCAAAAGGTCTGTACGGGTCCCTCGGCGGAGTTGCGGCGGAACAGGTGATGTTTAGCTTCCAGATCGGATCCGGGTGAGTCAACCGGCCACCTAGCTTGTCAGCCCGTCGCCGCACAGATCCACGGCAAGCCTGACCAGTGCCTTGATCCCAACCGCGAGTGCTCCCTCGTCCGGCGCAAACCGCGGGTTGTGCAGCGGCATGCACCCGTCCGGCGCCGCCACGCCGAGCTTAAGGTACACACAGGGCACCAGCTGGGCAAAGTAGGCGAAGTCCTCCGAGGTCATCGCCAGCGCGTCCAGCGTGACCGTCCGCCCGCTGCCCAAGACCGCCTCGATCGACTCCAGCGAGCGCCTGACCAGCGGCGGGTCGTTGACCGTCACCGGCAACCCGGCGCCGCACGTGACATCGACCTGCGCGCCGTAGGCGGCCGCGATCCCGCGCACCATCGCCACTGCCCGCTCCGAAACCTCACCCTCGATATAACCCGGCTTAACGCTGCGGATCGTGGCCTGAAACTCCGCCTGTTCAGGGATCACGTTGACCGCCGTCCCTGCGTGGATCGTCGTGATGCTGAGCACCAGCGGGTCGGCCGGGTCGTTATAGCGGCTGACCATGGTCTGCAGGGCGAGGATCATGGATGCGGCGATCGGCACCGGGTCGATTGTGTGGTGCGGGGTTGCGCCATGGCCGCCCTTGCCCAGCACGCGCACGCGTAGCACACCGTTGCCGGCCATCGCCGTGCGGGGATCCACTCCCACTGTGCCGGTGGGTAGGTCTGGCCAGCAGTGCAGCCCGACGATGGCATCGACCTTGGGGTCCTCGAGCGCTCCGGCCTCGATCATCAGTTGCGCGCCGGTCTTGCCGCGCTGGAACACTTTGAACGGGTCAACCCCCGGCACCGGGCGGCTTGCCGTCTCCTCAGCGGGCTGAAAGAGAAACTTGATGTCGCCCCTCAGCTCTTCCCTCAGCTCGCACAGCACCGCCGCCGCTCCAGCCAAGACCGCCGCATGCATATCGTGTCCACATGCGTGCATCTTACCTGGTATGCGCGAAGCGAAGGGCAGCCCGGTCTCCTCTGTCACAGCAAGCGCATCGAGGTCGGCGCGTAGCCCGATCACCCGCCGCGGCTCCATTGCCGTCCCCGCTGCCTGCCCGCAGCCGCCTCCCCGCAGCAGGGCCGTAATGCCTTCCCCGCCCACGTCCCGCCGCACCTCCAGGCCAAACGGAGACAAAAAGCGCGCAACCGCCGCCGCGGTCTCCGTTTCCTCGAAACCAATCTCCGGGTGGGCGTGGATCGCCCGCCGGAGCTCAGTCGCAGCGGCAAGATGCTTATCCGTCAGGGCCCCAATCTTGGCGTTGAGGGATATTCCGGCTGAGCTATCCATCATGGGTCAACACGCTCCTCGCTCTGACGGTCGCCCTTGCCCGCGGCCGCTCGATTTCACCGCTTCTGTGCAGGTGCGAGGCTTGCCTTCCCGGAAGAGATTCCCCCAGAGTAGACTGTCGAGGGAGGTGTCCGCGCCCCCATGGCTTGCCTCATTCATGACAACCACGTTCGCACCCGTTACAGCGGCCACTCTGCGGACGTCCCAGTGGCGGTGACCGCCGCCCGCGCGCGGGAGCTGGGCATCGCGATCAACCTCCGCGCGAACACGCCCCGCTGCCCGCCGCCTATCTCGCGGACCGCCCCGGCCTTCTCGAGGATCTCGCCGCGCCGGGCCCACCGATCGGCCTGCGGTTAGGCCCGGCGGACAATCTAGACCAATTCCTTGCCGAGGTAGCGGCGGCCGAGGGCTCCCTGGGCTTCGAGATCGAAGCCGTCGACGACAGGTCGCTCGCCGCCGTGACTATTCAGCCCTTCCACTCATCTCCTGCAAAGTGTGTGTTCCCCCCTCCCCCCTGTAATGCCTCCTTTCCGCTCAAAAAGTTTTCGCCAACAGACAAACAGATGCGAAATCGGCCGAGATGGTCAGCAAACAGCATGTAATC
>DMHJ01000208.1:0-123 GCA_003449495.1 Clostridiales bacterium UBA8153 | reverse complement strand
CAGCAAACAGCATGTAATCCACGACACCAGCTCCCGGTAGGGCCGGGAAGCCTCAATTGGGAGCTGGACTCACCGCTCCCTTCTTGGGATATGGTTGCCCGCTCCCGTCCCGCCTCCGGGGCC
>DMHJ01000161.1 GCA_003449495.1 Clostridiales bacterium UBA8153 | reverse complement strand
GGCATACTATAATATTCACAAGAATGAAATGTGGTCGTGCATCGATATTAGTCAAGGGAGCTGGGAGACATGCACAAGTGGCTTGAGGGGATGGAAGACGAAGACCTCCAGTTTATCAAGCGGTTCATGCTCTCTTCCGGTTCACTGAAGGACCTTGCGGAGCATTACGGTGTGACCTATCCCACCATTCGGCTACGGTTGGACCGGCTGATCCAGAAGATCCGGATATGGGACGGTGCCGAGCCGGCAGACGACGGGTACATCCTGTTCATCAAGTCCAAGGTACTGGACGGGGAGATCGACACCCGGGTGGCCAAGATGTTGATCCAGGAATATAGAAGAGAGAAGGAGGCATAGCCGTGTGGTTCTCTGAAAGTGCAGGTCACGCCCTGGGTGCCTGGCTCGGCGCCGGTGCCGGCCTAGCGGGTGGAGTCATGGGCTGCATGGTGGGGCGGTTTGCGCCCCGGGGGAAACTCAAGCGCCCGGTGCTGTTCCTGTTGGCGGTTCTTGTCACCATGGGTGCGGTAGGCCTGGGCGTAGGGCTGTACGCGCTCCTGGCCGGCCAGCCTTTTCATGTCTGGTATCCGTTTGTGCTGATCGGCGTCATATTGACCGGTGTGTATGTCCCGCTTCGGCGTGTGGTCAAGGTCGCCTATGGGAGGGCGGAATTGCAGAAACTGGCCCTCAAAGACCTGGGCTGACCGGTGTTGTCCTGCGTGCAGATCCCTGTCCCCGCTCCAGACGGACGCTGCAACCCGGGTGCAGGCCGCGTCGCAGATCCTGGAGACGGCAACCGGCGGCCGGGGGCGGCTCTGGTCGGCCAACGCTGCAGGAATCTAGCGTCCAGTCGTGAACCGTGGACGGGGACGACTTCCGGCCCGGGTGATGGTACCGGGGGCCCAGCCGGCCCGGCGGTGGTGGCTACCGGCCGCGGCTGCGAAGGGGGCCGACCGGAGACGGTCCATCACCGGTGCATGATGGCCAGCGAGACCACTCCATGGGCAGAAAGGTGTGACAGGTTATGTCGAGCGAACCTGCGGTGATGCAGGGCAAATATCTGTATCCGGCCATGCGGACCTACTACGCCGATCCGCTGGTCCTGGCGGAAGGTAACGGCAGGCGGGTCAAGGACGTGGCGGGCAACGAGTACCTGGACTGCTTTGCGGGCATCCTCACTACCAGCATCGGCCATGCCCACCCGGCGGTGGTGGAAGCTGTGTGCCGGCAAGTGCCCCGTCTCGCCCACACCTCCACCTGCTATCTCACCCTACCCCTGCTGCAGCTGGCGGAGAAGCTGGCGGAGATCACCCCGGGCACCCTGCAGAAATGCTACTTCACCAACAGCGGTACCGAGGCCATCGAGACTGCCATCGCCACTGCCCGCTTTTATACCCGGGCCCACTGGGTCGTCTCTCTACGCCATGCCTACCACGGCCGCTCGGTGCTGGCCACATCCCTCTCGGGACACGCCTCCTGGCGGCTGGCCGCCAGCGAGCCGGGCATCGTCCACGCGCACAACGCCTACTGCTACCGGTGTACCTTCAAGCAGACCTATCCCGGATGCGACCTGGCCTGTGCCCACGACCTGGACGAGCTCATCCGCACTACCACCAACGGACAGATCGCCGCCCTTATCGCCGAGCCCATTCAGGGTGTGGGAGGGTTCATCACGCCCCCGCCCGAGTACTTCCAGATCACCGCCGCCATCGCCCGGCGCTACGGCGGGGTGTTCATCTCTGACGAGGTGCAGACGGGTTTTGGCCGGAGCGGGAAGTTCATGTTCGGCATTCAACACTGGGGGGTCGAGCCAGACCTGATGGTCTTTGCCAAGGGATTGGCCAACGGCGCGCCTATCGGCGCCACCATCGCCCGGCCGGAACTGGCCGACGCTTGGGGGCCCAACACCATATCCACCTTCGGCGGCAACCCGGTGAGCATGGTGGCGGCCCTGGCCACCTTGCGGGTGGTGGAGGAGCAGGACCTGCCCGCGCATGTGGCCGCCGTGGGAGGCCAGGTGTTTGCCGGAGTCCGGGCCCTGCAGGAGCGCTACTCGTACATGGGCGATGTCCGGGGCAAGGGGCTGATGTGCGGCATCGAGTTGGTGCGGGAGAACCGGGAGCCCGCGCCGGACTTAGCCGCGGCCTTGCTGGAAGCGGCCCGCCTCGAAGGCCTACTCATCGGCCGGGGTGGCATGTACGGTAATGTGGTGCGCCTGACCCCGCCTTTGACCATCACCGCAGCGGAGGTTGCCGAAGCCCTGGAGAAGCTGGGCCGCGCCTGCGCCCGGGTGAGTAGCTGACGTCCTCCGGCCGGCAAGGCGCGCCCGGCCCGGCGGCCGGTATGGGAAGAACCCCGGGGCGACCCGGGAGTGCGGGAGATCTGTAGCGCATCCAGCGGGGAAGGCAGGCGGTGGAGCGGGCTACCGTTCCCGAGAGATTTCCGGCCGGCCGGGTGCCGGTGGAGAAGGCCTCTCCCGCCCGCCCTGCGCCCATCAGCGCCCTTGGAGCCAAGACGCGATCGTCTCCACTACTTCGCGGGCCACGTTGCCCGCCCGGTCGTACTCGGCCGGGTTAGGCGGCCCCTCGCCTGCCATGAACAGATGGTTGAGGGCGGGATACGATCTCAGCGTTACCGTGGGCCTGGCTCCGACGGCCTCCCGCCAGAGGGCGAAGTCGACCATGGTGACCTGGTAGTCCCGCTCGCCTTGCAGGATGAGCATGGGAAGGTCAAGACGCCGGGCGGTCTCCAGCTGGTTGTATGCCAAAAGATGCGCCCAGTAGGCCTGGTGCGCTCCGAGCACCGGCTGTCCGGGCTGGAAGTTGCCCAGCCGGATGGCCTCCACCTGCAGCGCCAGCTGCCTGAGCTCCGCGGCCTCGGCGGCGGTCACCGTCCCATCGAGGGCCGCCAGGTAGCCGGCCTGTTCGGTTACTAGCTTCAGGAGGTCGCGGGCCGGCGCCGCCAGCAGGATGAGACCGGCCGGCGGCCCGCCCCGGTCCCCGGCACCCAGCCTCTCGGCGATGCGAGGCGCCAGCATGCCGCCTAAGCTGTGCCCTAGCACGAACACCCTATCGGGGTCTACCCGGCCGGTGGAGCGGAGCCGGGCGACTGCCGCCACCGCGTCGTCCACGGATTCTTGGTCTACGGTGAAGCCGGCAAGATCCGATACTTGGAGCTCGGACCGGTAGGCCAAGGTGCGCTTGTCATAGCGCAGCACCGCCACGCCCCGGCTGGCCAGCCCCCAGGCCAAGTCCTGGAAAGGCCGGTTGGGGCCGACCGATCCGTCGCGGTCATGGGGACCCGAGCCGTGGACAAGAACCAAGGCCGGGAAGGGGCCGTTCCCTCTAGGCATGGATAACGTAGCGGGAAGCCGCCAGCGGCCGCTCTCAACGACAAGCTCGGTTTCGGTGAAAAGACCGGTATCCGCGTAAGCGGGGGGCGTGTAGGTTCCGGTAACCGGTCGGCCGAACCAGAGCCCGGCCACCTTCCCGGCGCCGTCAAGCACCACTTTTACTTCGAGCTCGGCGGCGGCGAATCTCACTGTCACGTAGGCCACGGCAAAGCCCGCTTCTTGCGCGTACCTGCTGTGCGGTATCGAGCGGTGGGTCCCGAGGCGGGCAGTGAGTTCCGACCACAGCTCCCCGAGTCTGGGTACGGGTATCGCCGACCTCATCCGCGAGTTCATCATGGCGATGGCTTCGGTGTGCCGGCCGGTGGCCATGAGGGTGACGAACCGCTCTCCCCGCTCCATCACTTCCTCAGGGGTCAATGGCTTGGGCGTGGGCCTACAGGATGTCACCAAGCAGGCGAAGGCCACGCACAGCAGCATGGCCAGTGCCGGGCGGAGTCGCGCTCCCTGCTTACGCGCCATAGCACCGCTCCTCTCCCTAGATCTATGTCCCCCAGAGTCGCCCGCCGGGCCAAGTGCTTCCCGCCGGCCTCAGGCTTTGAGCCGGGCCGCCGGTGTTCGCCCGCTGACCGCGGCCGGGTCCAGCTCGTGGTCATCCACACCGGCCTCGGCCGAACCCCAAAGATATAGCGCCGGCCCCTGTTGCGCTTGGTTATCTCTAAGAACGTTGGCGGTCAGGGACGGTGACGAGCGATACGCCATCACCCCCCCGCCCCCGCTCTCCACGCTGCCGGTGGCCCAATTCTCGCGGATGACGTTGCCGGTGAGGGTGGGCCGGCAGGTGTTCACGATGCTGATCCCGCCTCCGTAGCCATACACGCTGCCCGCCCGGTTGCAGGAGATGCTGTTACCCCGGGGGTCCGGTGAGGAACGGTCCCAGATGCGCTCGCC
>DMHJ01000165.1 GCA_003449495.1 Clostridiales bacterium UBA8153 | reverse complement strand
GTCCATTGAGTTGTTCGGGAGGGTGCTGGGAGTTCGCGTCGGACCGGCCGGGCCGGCCATGGTGCTTCACCTTTGGTCGCTCACTTTGAGCCCGGGGCACAGCTAGGCGGTGCGAGTGGTTCTTGGGACACACGGTGCCCGCGAGTGGTAACTACAGGACGGGACAAGGGGGTAACCCGGTGAGGACGAAGACTGAACCGGTGAGCGCTACCGAGCTGGTGAATCAAGAGCGGCTAGCCCTAACCATCCTGGAGAAGCTAGGACGGGAAGTGGTGGAGCCGGGAGACGCCCTGGTCCTGCTAAACTCCGACAGCTGGGGTGCTCCGGAGACGGGACGCTGGCTGATGGAAGCATTCCTGGCCATCCTGGCTGAAGGGGGTCCCGGGCCCGGCGCATTGGTCCTGGTGAACCGGGCCGTGCTGCTCAGCGAGGCGGGTCCGGCAGCCTACAGCCTGAGCGCACTGGAAATGCAGGGAGTGGAGGTTCTCCTGTGTTCCGCTTCGGTCCGGGAGCACGGAGTAGTGCCCGTGGCGGGCCGGGAGACGGAGCTTCCATACCTGGTCCAGGCCATACTGCGTAAAAAGCGCGTCATCACTTTGTAAGGGAGGGGGAGTCACCCTTGTTCCAGCGACTAGCGGACGAGCTCCCGGTCCTGATTCCCCTGCTGGCAGCTGCCGGATCGGGGCTACTGCGCATAGTGGCCATCCTGCTCTTGACCTACCTGGCCCGGGCGGTGGCCTTCCGCGTGATAAGGACGGCCATGACCGGAAGGACACACCTGGACGAGAGAAGGCTCAAGACCCTGGAAACCCTAGTCATGAGCGTGGCGCGGTACAGCATAGGCCTGGCGGCCATCATCGCCATCCTGGGTGTGCTGGGCATCGACACCACCAGCATACTGGCGGGGGCCGGCATCATCGGCCTGGCGGTGGGGTTCGGCGCCCAGAACCTGGTCAGAGACATCATCACCGGCTTTTTTCTAGTCTTTGAAGACCAGTTCTCCGTGGGGGAGTTCGTGACCATCGGTGGTCAGTCCGGGCTCGTAGAAGAGATGGGTCTTAGAGTCACCAAACTCAGGGCCTTTGCCGGCGAGGTGCACGTGATCCCCAACTCCAACATCGCCGTTACAACCAACCATTCACGGGGCGATATGCGCGCAATGGTGGACGTATCCGTGGCTTATGAAGAAGATGTCGAGCGCGTCACCCAGATCCTCAACCAGACCTTGGCCGGAGTGAAAGAGGCCAATCCGTCCATCCGGGACGGGCCCACGGTGTTGGGGGTCTTCAGCTTCGGTCCCTCGGAAATGGTCTTCCGGATCGTGGCCCGCACCGAACCCATGGCCCAGTGGGCCTTGGAGCGCGAAATACGGAGGGCGGTGAAGCTGGCTTTCGACCGGGAGGGGATCGAGATCCCTTATCCGCGGCTGGTGCAGGTCCCGGCTTCCGCCACGAAGATCGGCCGGGAGGTACGGTGAAGCCTCCGGTTCCCATCCGTCTCGGGGACGTGGTGCGCCTGAAAAAGAAGCATCCTTGCGGCGGCGAGCACTGGGAAGTGACTCGCACCGGCGCGGACATCGGTATCAAGTGCCGTACCTGCGGGCGACGAGTGCTCATACCTCGTACCCAGCTGGAGCGGCAACTCAAGGAAATCGCGGCCGGGCCCGGCCAGGTGCAGAGCGGTTAGGCCGGGTCCGGCCGTCCGGACCTCGAGGGCGGGACGGCGGCCGGGGGGTCCTGGTACTAGGCAGAAATCGGATGGGAAAAGGAGCGAGAGCCTGGACCAGCGCGCGGTCACCCGGCCGCTACGGCCGGTGGAGAGTGCGTGCGACCGGGGACGAACTTGGGATTCAGCTGTGGCATCGTCGGCCTGCCCAACGCAGGCAAGACGACGCTTTTCAATGCCCTCACCGGTCATGGTGCTCCCGCAGGTGCCTACCCGTTCACCACCATCGCACCCAACCACGGGAGCGTCCTGGTGCCGGATGTGAGGCTGGCAGCCCTCGGCGCCATCATGCGGTCAGAGCGGCAGGTGCCCACGACCATTCACTTGGTGGACATCGCCGGCTTGGTCCGGGGAGCCAGCCGGGGGGAAGGCCTCGGCAACGAGTTTCTCGGCCACATCCGTGAGGTAGACGCCATCATCCATGTGGTCCGGTGCTTCAGAGCGCCCGGAGTGGCCCATGTGGACGGGACGGTGAACCCGGTACGGGACGTGCAGACGCTGGCCACCGAGTTGTGCCTGGCAGACCTGGAGACCGTGGACCGCCGGAAGGAACGGGCGCAAAGCCGCCTCAAGGGCGCTACGGCACCCGCTCTAACCGAGCTCGACCTGTTGGACGGGTTGGCCGCCTCGCTCAACCAAGGAGTGGCACTGCGCAGTGCGCCCCTAACTCCTGCCGCGCAGGCGCTGGCCCGCATGATGTGCTTGCTCACGGCAAAGCCGGTGGTGTACGTGGGCAACCACGACGAAGGAGGCGGCGACCCGGCGGGAGAAGCCGGCCTGGCGGCCCTGGCCACGCTGGCCTGCCAGGAGCAGGCCGCTATGGTGCCGGTATGTGCACAACTGGAAAGCGAGTTGGTCGAGTTGGATCCGGCAGAGCGCGCCTCCTTCATGGCCGCCCTCGGTGTACAGACCCTGGGCGTGGAGCGGCTGGTCCTTGTCAGCTACCAGACGCTGAACCTGATCACGTTCTTTACCGGCAACTCCAAAGAAGTCAGGGCTCGCACCCTTACGGCCGGGGGAACGGCCCACCAGGCGGCCGGCCAGGTGCACAGCGACATGGCCCGCGGGTTCATTCGGGCCGAGGTGATCCCCTCCTCCGAACTCATCCGGGCCGGTTCTCTCGCCGCCGCCAGGGAAAGGGGGTTGGTGCGCCTAGAGGGCAGAGATTATGTGGTGGCGGACGGCGACGTCCTCTACTTCAGGTTCTCAAGCTAGCCATCCCGTTCGCCCCGGAGGCGTGCGCGGTTTAGCCCATACACTGGCGCTGGGGTATCCAGGCGGCCATGGCCAACGCTAGCGCGGACCACCTGGCGGTTCTTCTGCTCTACGTGGGCACTAGGGTTCTGCTTGCAGGGTCGGCTACGGTGGCACTGTAACCCGGCTTCCCGGGTCAAGCGGGGCAATGGGTCATTGAGGCACTGCTGGCCGTGGTCGGCATGCAGACCCCAGGGCCGGCCGGGCCAGTGGCGCAGGCTACCCGTGAGTGTGCGGAACACCTCGGCCGAGGACCGCCCGGTGCCGGTCATACCCGCTGACGGTATCGACCCGGTTGAGGGTGTAAGCGAAGTGGCCCTGGGAAGAACCACCGTCGGGCGGCACCCAGTTCACCGCAAGCGCCCCGGGGCGACGCTCATCCCAGTCGTGGCCCCGGGGCACTTCCGCCGGCAGCAAGAGGGTCGGCCGCTTGGGCCGGGACTGATGGCCACTGGTGGGGAATCCCAACGCGCGATCCGCCGGGCCAGGATCGGGAAACTAGGCATGCGGGGAATGATTCCATCCTTCCGCGAGACGCTGACGGTTCCCGGCTGGATGCCGAGGGCATCCGGCATCGGCCGGCTCGCAACTACCAGCTCCGGTTGGAATAGATGCCGCCGGAGACAACCAGAGACAGCGCATTGAACACTGGATCGTTCTAAATATGCCCGCCGCCGGGTGAAAGGGTGGACGGGTTACCGTTTGCACCCCTTGCTGGCGATTAATGGCTAAGAGGTAGAAGCTCAATTTGGCCCGGAAAAGGAACCCGGGGATTGCATTTACGACAACCCCCGGTTACGCTGGGTTTAACCCCGGGGCAGGCGCCAGCCATTGCGGCTCGTTGCATCCCCTATTACCCGGTGCTATAATGCTAATGCGAGGTCGCCCCTAAGGCGGCAAGGTTCAGGCAGGCCCGACTGCTTGCTCCCCCTGCCCCATGCCAGCATGGGGCCGTTCAGTCCACAGGAGGAGGTGAAAGCATGCGCCACTATGAGCTGATGTACATTACCCGACCCGACCTGGACGAGGAAGCCCTGACCGGGGTTCTAGAGCGCTTTTCCGAGCTCATTGCCAAGTCAGGCGGCGAGGTGAAGAACATCGACAAGTGGGGCAAGCGCAGGTTGAGCTACGAAATCTCCGACTTTCGCGAAGGCCACTATGTAGTCGTAGATTTCTTGGGTGAGCCTGCCGTTGCCAATGAGGTCTCTCGGGTGATGAAGATCACCGATCAGATACTCAGGCACTTGATCGTCAGCAAGGAGTAGGGTATGAGGGCTGCCCAGACGGCACTTTCCAGGAAGGCGGTGGGGCAGTGATCAACCGTATCGTACTGACCGGGCGTCTGACCCGGGATCCCGAACTGAGGTACACCACCTCGGGCAAGGCTGTGTGTAACTTTACCTTGGCGGTGGACAGGCGCTTCTCCGGCCAAGGGGAGAGGGAGACGGACTTCATCGACATCGTCACTTGGCAGAAACAGGCCGAAGTGTGCGCCAACCATCTGACCAAAGGCCGGCTGGTGGCCTTGGATGGGCGGCTGCAGATACGTAGCTACGAGACCCAGGATGGTCAGAAGCGCAGAGTGGCAGAGGTGGTGGCCG
Source organism: Clostridiales bacterium UBA8153 (assembly GCA_003449495.1). Taxonomy (GTDB): domain Bacteria; phylum Bacillota; class Sulfobacillia; order UBA8153; family UBA8153; genus UBA8153. The sequence goes on along the minus strand of DMHJ01000165.1, from coordinate 7,250 downwards.
AGAACGTGACTTTCCTGGACAGACCCTCCCGGGAACCAGCCCCGGAAGTGGCGGACAACAGCGAACAGGACGAAGTGCCGTTCTAGGCCGTCAGGAGGTAGATCCATGAGAAGAGAGCGTGGTAGGAAGCCGAAGCGCAGGGTGTGCAGCTTCTGCGTAGATAAGATACCCTCTATCGACTACAAGGAAGGCAGCAAGCTGCGCAGGTTTATCACCGAGCGGGGTAAGATCCTGCCCCGGCGCATCAGCGGCAATTGCGCCCCGCACCAGCGCCAGGTCACCCTGGCCATCAAGCGGGCCCGCATTATGGCCCTGCTCCCGTTTACCATCGAATAGTCCGAGCCGGCCGCCCCTCCGGTCCTCCGGAGGGGCGGCAGCTACATCCTACGCTAAGGCACCGTCCAGTGCCTTCTTTTGCTGTGGGCAGGATAGCCTGGAGAGCCCGGCGAAACGAGGAAGAGCAGCCATCAGGATGAGTCAGGTGGATCGCGAAAGCAAAGTAAAACCATTGGCCCAAGGCGCACTCATGGCGGCCGTTACCGTGCTTTTAGCCCTAATTAACATGTACGTGCCGTTCCTGGGTGTAGTGGCCATCTTTGTGCTGCCCGTGCCCGTGGTGCTCGTACAGCTGAGATTCGGGATGCGTCAGGCGTTGCTCACCGCCATAGTGAGCGGGGTCCTGCTGGTGGCCTTGGTGGGTCCGGTTGAAGCCCTATTGCTGTTTTCCTTTTTCGGCCTGATCGGGCTGAGCTTCGGGTATGCCTTCCGCCGCGGTTTCAGCCCGGCCTGGGCGTTTATGGCGGGCACGGTAGCCGTATCCATCAGTTGGGCCATTTCCATGCTCATGACCTTCCTGGTGCTGAGGCTGTCGCCCCTAGACATGATGAACCAAATGTATGAAGCCATGACCGGTGCCTTTGCCCTGTATGAACGGTGGAACCTGGTTGCCCCCGAAGCCCGGGCCCAGCTGTTGGCTGCCTGGGACCTGATGCGGGACCACGTCTATCATATTCTGCCTGCCAGTTTTGTGATAGGCGCGGCAGCATCCAGCTACCTAACCTATCAACTCATCCGGCCGGTACTCGGGCGGTTGGGGCATCGCGTGGAACCTTTCCCGGCCTTCTCCCAGTGGAAGGCCCCATCCTACTTCATACTCGGACTGGTGGCCGAGCTGGCCCTTGCCTTCACCTACCCACGGCATGGCAGCGAGGTGTTGCGCGCCCTGGGCAGCAACATCGGCACCATCGTGCGCATCACCTTCGCGGTTATGGGTGTCAGTCTGACCAGCTGGCTGCTGCAGAGGTGGGGAGTGCACAAATTGGTGCGGATGGTGGCCCTGGGGTACCTGGTGTTCCATCCATGGCTGCAGCAAGTGGCCATGCTCGTCGGCGCCTTTGATGCCGCGGTCGACTACAGGCGCAACCTGCGGAGGGACGGAAAGCGGTAGTGAGAGGAGGCGGGTCACGTGAGGGTGATCCTATTGGACGATGTGCCCGGCCTGGGCGTCAAGGGTGCCGTGGTAAAAGTAGCGGAAGGATACGGGCGCAACTACCTGCTTCCCCGGAAACTGGCGATCTTGGCCACCGACAGCAACCTGCGTTCCATGGAAATGGTGCGCCAGGCCCGGCAGACCAGGGTCGACCGGGAGCTGGCGGAGGCGGAGAGACTGGCCAGGCTGCTCAAGGATCGTCGCCTGGTGTTCAAGGCCCGGGCCGGCGAGGGAGGACGATTGTTCGGCTCTATCACCGCCAAAGACATCACCGAAGGCCTCCAGGCCCAGGCCCGGGTCACCGTCGATAAGAAGCGGGTCGAGCTGCGCGACCCCGTCCGCACGCTGGGGCAGCATGAGGTGGACGTACGGCTCCACCCCAAGGTCACGGTAACGGTGAAAATCGAGGTCACTGCCGAGGGGAGAGAGTAGGCCATTGCGAGCTCATGTAGATGACCTGCACGCCCAGATGCTGGGCGGGCGGCTCAATGGGGAGGAGCTATTGCGCCGGGAGATCTCAGCCTTGTTTTCCCTGCTGGCCAGCATGTTCGGCAGTGAGAAGATCGTGCTCAAGGCAGGTAAGCTGGGAGCCTTGGCCGGCATGCGCTCGAAAGTCCTGGAAGAACAGGTCCACGCGCTGCAGAAGATCGTGTACGAGGACCCGACCCTAGAGAAGCCGGCTACGGACGCCCTGCCCGGCGTGCTCCAAGAGCTCCAGGAGGAGATCGCCGACCTTTTGGCGCGGCGTGCCGTGGAAGACCGCATCGAAAAGCGGATTACCGCCAAGATGCAGGAGCGGCATGAGGAGTACGTGCGGGAGATCAAGCTCCAGGTACTCAAAGAGGGAGGTAGCCCGGAGAATCCCCAGACCCTCAAGCGCTACGCGCAGTTGGAGAAAATGGAGCAGAAGAAACTCGCCCGTTCGGCCCTCCAGTACCTGCGGCCGCGTTCGCTGAGGGGCATCGTGGGCCAGGACCGGGCCATCCACTCGCTCCTGGCCAAGCTGGCTTCCCCCTTCCCCCAGCACATCCTGGTATACGGGCCGCCGGGGACCGGGAAGACCACTGCTGCCCGGCTCGTGCTTGACCACGCCAAGCAGATGGAGTCTACTCCATTTGCCGCCGACGCCCCCTTCGTGGAGGTCGATGGGTCCACCCTCAGGTGGGATCCGCGGGAGGTCACCAACCCGCTCTTGGGTTCGGTCCATGACCCGATCTACCAGGGTGCCCGCCGGGATCTGGCCGAGGGAGGCGTGCCCGAGCCCAAGCTGGGGCTGGTGAGTGAAGCCCACGGCGGGGTGCTGTTCATCGATGAGGTGGGCGAGCTGGACCCCTTGTTGCAGGCCAAGCTGCTAAAGGTTCTGGAAGACAAGCGAGTGTCCTTCGACTCTTCCTACTACGATCCTTCCGATCCGGCCGTACCCAAGTACATCCGCAAGCTGTTCGAAGAAGGAGCGCCGGCCGACTTCATACTCATAGGCGCTACTACCCGGGAGCCCGATGACATTAGCCCGGCCTTGCGTTCACGCTGCGCCGAAGTGTTCTTTGAGCCGCTGACGCCGGATGCCATCGTGCTCATCGTGAAGCAAGCCGCCAGGAGGTTGCGGGTCAAGCTGGACCCGGAATTGCCCGGACGCATCGCCGAATACACCATCGAAGGGCGTAAGGCCGTAGGGCTGCTGGCCGATGCCTTTGGCGTGGCATTATTCCGGAACGAGGGGAAGCGACCGGAGAAGGGTTTCCTCGGCGTGACCCCCGGTCACCTCCAGGAAGTCATCCAATCCAACCGGCTCATCCCCAACGTGGTGAACCGTTCCTCGGTAGTACCGGCCGTCGGCAGGGCTTTCGGCCTGGGAGTATCCGGGTTTTTAGGGTCGGTGCTGGAGATTGAGGCCGTGGCCTTCGCGGCCAAGGAACCAGGCAAGGGGACCTTCCGGTTCAACGAGGCGGCCGGCAGCATGGCCAGGGACTCGGTGTTCAACGCGGCCTCGGTAATCCGTCGTCTCACCGGCACCGATCTCGGTGCCTACGACCTCCACATCAACGTAGTGGGAGGCGGACGGGTAGATGGCCCTTCGGCAGGACTGGCCATCCTCCTGGCTACCCTGAGCGCCATCGACGGCCAGCCGTTGCGCCAGGATGTGGCGGTTACCGGCGAGGTGTCACTGCAAGGCGGCATCCGGCCCATCGGGGGCGTGTTCGAGAAGATTTACGGAGCAAAGCAGGCGGGCATGAAGAAAGTGATCCTGCCCGCCGACAACATTAAGGACGCCTCCCCTGCGGTCAAAGGCATCGAGTTGGTGTTCGCCCGCACGGTGGAAGAGGTCCTGGAACAAGTAAGGTGCGGTACCGTTCCGAAGCCTGGGTAGGTGGCCCGGGAGACAGAGCTTGGGAGGTGGAAGGTCATGGCCTCTCCTGAAAGACTCCCTCCGCAGAGTCTAGAGGCGGAGCAGTCTGTGCTGGGCTCCATGCTCATCGAGAGGCAGGCCATCCTCAAGGCCATGGAGACCATCGGCCCCGAGGACTTCCACCGGGAGGCGCATCGCAAGGTCTTTGCCACCATGGTAAAGCTCATTGACCGGGGCGAAGCCGTGGATCTGATCACCGTGTGCGAGAGCTTGCGCCAACAGGAGCAGCTCGAAGCGGTGGGGGGCATGGCCTACATTGCCACCTTGTCCAACCTGGTGCCCACGGCGGCCAACGTCGAACACTACGCCCGCATCGTGCAGGAGAAGGCCGTCCTGAGGGCCCTCATCAATGTCGCCACCGAGGTAGTGGCCCGTAGCTATGGTCAGAAAGAGGATGTGGAAGCCCTCCTGGATGAAGCCGAGCAGCTGATTTTCAAGATCTCACAGCGCCGGGCCATGCGTGGTTTCAGCTCCATCAAGGAAGTGCTCATGGAGACCCTCACCCGCATCGAGCACTTGTACTCCCAGCAGGGTAGCGTGTTCGGGGTGCCTTCGGGCTTTGCCGACCTGGACCGGCTGACTTGTGGGTTCCAGAAATCCGACCTCATTATCTTAGCCGCCCGCCCTTCCATGGGGAAGACCGCGCTATCACTGAACATAGCCCGTCATGCAGCCATCACCGGCCGGACCGCAGTGGCCGTCTTCAGCCTGGAGATGTCCCGAGAACAGTTGGCGCAGAGGCTCCTGTGTTCAGAGGCCGCCATCGACAGCCAGCGCCTGCGCGTGGGCGCGCTGGAGGACAACGACTGGCGGCGGCTTTCCATAGCCCTGGGCCGCCTGGGCGAGGCGCCCGTCTACATCGATGATACCCCCGGCATCCCGATCCTGGAGTTGCGCACCAAGGCCCGCCGGATCAAAGCAGAACATGGCCTCGGCCTGGTGGTGGTAGACTACCTCCAGCTGATGCAAGGCCGCAGCCGGGCGGAAAACCGGCAGCAAGAGATCTCCGAGATCTCCCGGTCCCTGAAAGCCCTCGCCCGGGAGCTGGACATTCCGGTACTGGCGTGTTCCCAGCTGAGCCGTGCCGTAGAACAGCGCACCGATCGGCGGCCGCTTCTGTCCGATCTCCGGGAATCCGGCGCCATAGAGCAGGATGCGGATGTGGTCATGTTCCTGCACCAGAGCCCGGATGCTGCCGAAGCCAATGTGCTGGAGGTCATCGTGGCCAAGCAGCGCAACGGCCCCACCGGTTCGGCGAAACTCTACTTTGCCCGGGAATACCAGAAATTTGAGAATCTGGATGAAAGACACGGGGCCGGCTAGGATATCACCTCCGGCGGTGCCATCGCCAGACCGGGGACCTCGCCGCTTTGGCCCCAGCTATGAGGTAGTCAGGTGACGCCCAACCAGTATGATGTGATCATCATCGGAGCGGGTCCGGCCGGGATCTTTGCCGCCTATGAGCTGGCAGAGCACCGCCCGCAGCTGCAAGTGCTCATGCTGGAGAAAGGCAAACACATCTCAGATAGAAACTGCCCTATGCAGGAGAGGGGCTCCTGCCCCCGATGCCCTACTTGTGCAGTGCTCTGCGGGTGGGGAGGAGCCGGAGCCTTCAGTGACGGCAAGCTCACGCTCACCTCGGGGTTTGGAGGGTTCCTGGGAGACTATCTGCCCCGGACGGAAGTTGACGACCTAATCGACTACATCGACGGCGTGTATGTTCGCTTTGGTGCCGGCGGGGGGATGTATGGCGACAACCCATCCGATGTGCGCGACCTGATCCGCCAGGCTGCCGCGGCCGGACTCCAGCTGTTGCCCGCCCGCATTCGTCATCTGGGCACTGAGCGGTGTCCGGCCATCCTCAGCCACATGTTCGCGCACCTGAACGGGCGGGTCGAGGTGAGGGCCGGGACTGAGGTCAAAGAGATCCTGACGCAACGGGGTGTTGCCCATGGGGTGGTCACTACGGCCGGCGACGAATTCCGGGCAAGGTACATCCTGTGTGCCCCCGGCCGGGAGGGCGCCGAATGGTTCGCCCGGGAAGGCCGGAGATTGGGGCTGGAGCTGACCCACAATCCGGTGGATGTGGGCGTCAGGGTGGAAGTCCCGGCGGTGCTTTTCGAGCACCTCACCGAGCGAGTGTATGAGCCCAAACTGCTCTACTATTCCCGCGCCTTCGATGACCTGGTACGGACCTTCTGTGTGTGTCCCCATGGTCAGGTGGTCTTGGAGAATAACCGGGGCCTGGTCACGGTGAACGGTCATTCGTTCCGGGAACAGAAAACCGCCAACACCAACTTTGCCCTCCTGGTGAGCAAGACCTTCACCGAACCGTTTCACGAGCCCATCGCCTACGGAAAGTACGTGGCGGCCCTTGCCAACATGCTGGGCGACGGCGTCTTGGTGCAGCGTCTCGGGGATCTGCTGGCCGGCAGGCGTTCTACGGCCAAGCGGCTCGAAAGGGGCATGGTTGAACCTACTTTGAAGCAGGCGACCCCGGGTGATCTTAGCCTGGTGCTGCCCTACCGGCATCTGTGTAACCTCCTGGAGATGCTGGAGGCCCTCGACCGTTTGGCCCCCGGGGTGCATTCCCGGCACACGCTGCTTTACGGCGTGGAGGTCAAATTCTACTCCAGCCGTCCCCGCATGAGCAAGGAGTTGGAGACTGACGTCAAGCAATTATTTGCCGTGGGGGACGGCGCGGGCGTCACCCGGGGATTAGCCCAGGCCTCCGCTTCGGGGGTGGTGGCGGCCCGCAGCATTCTCAAGCGGGAAGAGAAATATAAGGACGCACGGGAGTTGATGTAGATGCCGGCAACGGTGGTCATCGGGGCCCAGTGGGGAGATGAAGGGAAAGGCAAAATCGTCGACTATCTGGCCGGGCAGGCCGATGTGGTGGTTCGCTACCAGGGTGGGCCCAACGCCGGTCACACGGTGGTGGTGGGGACGGCCGAGTTCAAGCTGCACCTGGTACCGTCAGGGATCTTTACCCCCGGCAAGCTGTGCCTCATCGGCAACGGCGTAGTGATCGATCCCGAGCGCCTGGTCAAAGAGCTGGCCTATCTAGAGTCCCATGGTGTGGACGTGTCGGCCCTACGCGTATCACCTGCAGCTCACCTCATCATGCCCTACCACGTGCTGCAGGACCGGCTGGATGAGGAGCGCAAGGGCGAGGGTAAGCTGGGTACCACCGGGCGCGGGGTGGGGCCGGCCTACATGGATAAGTTCGCCCGCACCGGTCTCAGGATACAGGACCTGCTTGAACCGGAAGTGTTCCTGCCCGCCCTGGAAGGGATCGTCCAGCACAAGAACCAGCTGCTCGAGCGGGTGTACGGCGTGGCGGGATTCGACGCG
>DMHJ01000185.1:3247-6032 GCA_003449495.1 Clostridiales bacterium UBA8153 | reverse complement strand
CGCATCGGGCAACCCGTAGAAGGGGCGCAGGTTCGCCGGCCCTGCGTTCCCGGGGCAGGCGTCAGCACCGGTTCGCCCAGGGGTGGCCGGTGAGGGTGCCGCACCGCCCGCCCACCGTTGGAGTGAAGCGGGAGACCAGGCAATCCATATGGTGGTCCGGGCACGCTCCCCCGTTCGATGTATCGCGCAGCCGCTCACAACCGGCGGGCGCTTTCGGCCGGGTAGCGGGCGGTTATCGGACCCTTGGGCCACCACCGGGCAAGGGCCCGTGATGGGACATCGGACCATGAGCACCGAATGGGTGGCCGATGCCCTATGAGACTATCGAGAGCCTGTCCGCATGCGAACGTTTGCCATAGCACGACCAAGACATCAACCTGCAGGTGGATGGCTGGATGCACCTGTGCATGGTGGCCGCCACCCGCGGGTATCGCGGTCCGGCCACCGTAGGTCTTGACGCCGCGGACTTCGGCCAGCTCCGGGATCTGCTGGGTGAGGCCGGCGCGGGTGACAACCACACTCGTGGACGCCCACGGGCTGGAGCTGGGTAGGCCAGGGCTGGCCCCGGAGCCCCTTCGCGAGTTTGTCCTGGCTTTGCTGGGCGGAAGGGCCGGCGAGCCCAGCCTGCGGCAACTGCGATGGATGTAGGCGAGTAGCGGGTATGATGCCGCCACGGGCGCATACTTGCTGTTGGCCGGGCCTGGGGGTCTGGATCCGGTGCAGGCTCTCCCCTAATCGTGGATCGTTGACGTTGACAGGCCCCGGTGGTATCCTTCTCGGTGGGAGGCGGGGCCATGGACTATCACCCGGAACGACCCCTGGTAGTGCAGAGCGACCGCAGCGTGCTCCTGGAGGTCCAGCATCCCCACTTCAACCGGGCCCGGGACGCCTTGGCCGCTTTTGCCGAGCTGGAGAAGAGCCCGGAGCATGTGCACACTTACGCCATCACACCGCTTTCCCTGTGGAACGCGGCGGCGGCCGGCCTCGATCCGGCCGAGGTGGTCGGGCGCCTCGAGAGCCTGGGTAAATACCCGGTACCGGCCAGTGTTCGCCACGAGATCTTCGAGTACATGTCCCGCTACGGCCGGCTGCAGCTGGTACGGGCGGGCGACCAGCTTCACCTTTTTAGCGACGACCCGGCCCTTCTGCTCCAGATGACCAGACACCGGACGGTGGGGCAGCTCTTGCAGCCTGCGCCTAGGCCGGGTGTCGCCGTGGTCAAAGAAGGGGATCGCGGGAGAATCAAGCAGGAGCTGCTCAGACTCGGCTACCCCGTCGAGGACCTGGGGGGCTACGTGGAAGGAGACCCCCTCCGGTTTTCTCTACGGGAAACTACCGCTTCCCGCCGCCCGTTTGCTTTGCGCAACTACCAGCACCTGGCGGTAGACTCCTTCTATGCCGGAGGTTCACACCGGGGAGGAAGCGGCGTCATCGTCCTGCCGTGCGGGGCCGGCAAGACCGTGGTGGCCTTGGGCGTCATGGCCAAAGTCCAAGCCCACACCTTGATTCTCGCCACCGGCGTTACCGCCGTGCGCCAGTGGATCGCGGAGATCCTGGACAAGACCGACCTAGACTCCGCCCAGGTCGGGGAATACACGGGGGAGCGCAAAGAGATCCGGCCGGTAACCATCTCCACTTACCAGATCCTGACCTACCGTAAGCGCAAGGATGCGGGGTTCCCCCACTTTGAACTTTTTGACAGGCACAACTGGGGTCTTATCATCTACGATGAGGTGCACCTATTGCCCGCCGAGATCTTCAGGAAGACTTCGGAGCTGCAGGCCCGCAGGCGGCTCGGCCTCACCGGTACTCTGGTGCGAGAAGACGGCCGGGAAGGCGAGGTCTTCAGCCTAATCGGACCCAAGAAGTATGACGCGCCCTGGAAGCAATTGGAGCAGGAAGGCTGGATCGCGTCGGCCACCTGCGTGGAATACCGGCTGGTCCTTCCCGGGACGCTCCGTCTGCCCTACGCCGTGGCCGCCGAACGGGACAAGTACCGGATAGCGGCGGAGAACCCGGGCAAGACGGAGCTGGTTCGTGCCCTCCTGCAGAGACACGCCCAAGATCAGGTGCTGATCATCGGTCAGTATCTGGCCCAGCTCGAAAGCATCGCCACCCTCTTCTCCCTGCCCCTGATCACCGGAAAAGTGGCCACTAACGAGCGGGAACGGCTTTATGCTGAGTTTAAGGCCGGACGGCTCAGGCGCTTGGTGGTCAGCCGGGTGGCGAATTTCGCCGTCGACCTCCCCGAAGCCAACGTAGCCATCCAGGTGTCCGGGACCTTTGGGTCGCGGCAGGAAGAAGCTCAACGTCTGGGCAGGATCCTGAGGCCCAAAGACGGGGGTGGTCACGCCATTTTCTACAGCTTGGTGACCCAGGATACCCGCGAACAGGAATTTGCCCGTAACCGCCAGATCTTTTTGACCGAGCAAGGCTACCGTTACCTCATCACGCACTGGGACGCCCACCCCGCCGAGCCCCGGTCTTCGCCGTATATGCGGCCAAGCTAGGTACGACACCGCTGCCGGACCCAGCAAGGTGGAGGTGTGCGCATTATGCACCACCAGGGCGTCAGAATCAGCGAGCTGGAAAGGCTCCGGGTCCAAGAACTCCTGCGCAGCGAGGAGGCCTGCGTCGCCAAGACCGTGTTCTTGATGAATCAAGGTCCCGGACCCGGCCTGGCGGGACCTGTGCCGGCAATGCACCGGCGTCGGTCACAGGCACATCAATGACCTCAATTTCATCTTGCGCAGCGCCGGCGTACAGCCACAGTAGGGGGTAAGGG
>DMHJ01000185.1:2385-2832 GCA_003449495.1 Clostridiales bacterium UBA8153 | reverse complement strand
CGCTGGGATGTGCAGCCAGTGCGGTGCGCGATACCTGCGTGCCGTTTATGAGTGACGAGCTGCTGAACCAAGAGCCGGTCTTCGGCGCCATGGTTACGCGCAGGTGGCATCAAGTGCAGGCCGCCAGTCCGGGCCAAGGCACGCTCCCACCCGGCCGTACCGTCCCGGGACCGGGAGGGTTGGCCGGATCCGGCGGGTACCGGGATACCGGCTACGCCGGTGACTACCGGAGACAACCGGACCGTTCCCGGGCCAGGAAGGTCACGGGTACTCTCCCGGCTACGACCGGACAACGGAGCCATGGCGCCACCAGGAGTCACAACGCAGGCCTCACGATGGGCGGTAGACCCCTCTAGGGGCCGGGCCAGGCCGGAATTTCCCGCCTGCCTATTTCATTGCGTTCCGGCAGCGGTTTCCGCCAGCCCTGGCAGTACGTAAAATCGCCGC
>DMHJ01000185.1:0-1980 GCA_003449495.1 Clostridiales bacterium UBA8153 | reverse complement strand
CATAGGCCGGGGGCGTTTCGCGTAGGTGCTCCGGCCGGCACCTGCCGGGCAGTACGGTCATAGACTGGAAACGCTCTTTGGTCCGGGGGCGATGGGGGCGAATGAAACGGTTACCGGCCACGGTCATGCTCCTGGTCTGCTTCGGTGCAGGTGTGGGTGAGTGCCACCGGCTGGCATTCCACCTGGGAAATCCCGGCCCCCGAGCTGGCCCGGTGGCAGCGGAAGCCGGGCCAGGCACCGGCCCCAGCGCCCACCGGGTGGCCCGGCCACCATTCCTGGTATCGCCTGGTGATACCATCATCCGGGAAAGCGCGCACCCGGTACATCTCCCTCCACTACCTGGCCGATTGCCCGGCCTCCCGAACCACCTATGGCCCGCTGGGAGGGCTTTGCCCCGTGGATCGCCCTCCTGCACGCCCGGCAATTCGGGGAACCGCTGGACTGGGCGGTGGTCGATGCCTGGTTACCGAAAGGGGCCCGCGTGCGCGTCACCGACTTGGATGCCCCACGGTCGCGGCCGCATCCTCGGCAACGAGTTCGACGGCCATGCGTGCCTGCACTTTGCCGGCAGCCTAACCCACGGCTCGCGGCGGATCGACCCGGCTCACCGCCTCATGGTGCTCAAGGCCGCGGGCCGGCTGGCCGAAGTCCTGTGGCAGCCCGGCCCCCGCGCTTTGGCCGGCGACTACCTGGTGTTCCCAGTTCGGCAGGACCTAGCTGCCGTCGACCTCATGACCTCCCCCCAGCTCCGCCCGCAGCAGCCGGAGCTCCAGCTGGTCAGCCTGGTGACGGGCGAGGTGACCGCGCGGGAAGAAGACCCCCTCATGGCCCGGGTGGAGGTCAGGGCCAATGTCTCCCGCGCCGGGGGCGACCTGCTGCCCGAGCGGACCAGCGGTCTGGTACTGAGGCGCCTGACCCCCGCTTCGCCGTGGCAGGTGCACGCGCTCACGGGCCTTCAGGCGTAAGACGGGTCAGCCGCCGGTAATACCCGCCGGCGGTGTACAGCGCCCCGGCCGGGTTATGGGCCAGCACCCGGTCTTTGGCCACCAGCACCGTAACCGGGGCCCGGGAGTATTTGAAGAACAGCGAGTCGTGACCCACGCACAACCCGACCACCACGTTGAACTGGGTTCCTTGCTGGTTGAGGAGCTCGGCCTGGGCCACCGGGTAGCACATGGCCTCGGGCTGCCCGGGATGGAGCTTATCCCGGTCGTCCAGCCCCAAGTCGGCTTTGTCCACGGCTCCGGTCTTGCAGATCACCGAAGACACGGTGAACCCGTTGGCCCGGAAAATGCCGGCCGCGGTGGCCGCCTCATGGCGCAGGCCCATACAGAACGCCAAACCCAGGTGCGACCAGCCCAAACCCCGGGCAAACTCCATGATCTCTTCCACCCGGGTCCACCGGCAGTAGCCCCGGGACTCGACCCGGGCCGCCCACAAGGCCAGATCCACTTCTCCTTGCATGAGCCCGGCAGCGGCCCGGTATACCTCCGGGCACCGTACGGTCGGACAGTCTTCGGGCAGAGGACGCGACCTTGCCGCTGAGCAGGTCAGGGCCCGGCACTCGGCGCACGAAGTCATGGGCGGTTCCCTCCTTTCTTTGGCCGGCAAAGGTGCCGTCCGGGCCGGCAAGCCCCGGCCTCCGGTGCGGCGTACCGGAGGCCGGAGGGATGCGGGATGACCCGGCAGGCGGCCCACCTTGTGCCTTGCACCATACTTCTCACCACAGCGTCCTTATCCCTCTGGGAAGAGACGCAGGCCACCCGGGTGGGCGCCTACCAGCCCGCCGGGTGCAGCCCGCCTGTCGGAGTATGAACTGGTTAGTGAAGGCGTGACTTGACGGATATGTAGTGCCACGTATAGCAACCAGGGATTGAATGCAATACTGACTGGCGATGGTTCCGGGCAGGTATGCTCCCTCGGCCATCCCAACCAGGGCCAAGCGGGACTATTGGGGGTAGTAGCCACGAATGAACCCGG
>DMHJ01000139.1 GCA_003449495.1 Clostridiales bacterium UBA8153 | reverse complement strand
GACCCTTTCTCAACGTCCTGCATCCCCCTGATTTCTCAAGACTTTGACGTCATACTGGATTCATACCGGCCCGCCTTGCCGGGAGGTGTGGCCCGTGGTATACTTCGAGAAGGCAAGGAAGTGCCAGGCGGAGGGCGCAGGTGGTACCTGACAGGGGGCAGCAGTCGCTATGTCTGACCGGGAAAAGGCACTGGATTCGGCCATGGCCCAGATCGAGAAGCAGTTTGGCAAAGGTTCCATCATGCGCATGGGCGAGGCTGGATCCAAGTTCATTGTTGAGGTCATCCCCACCGGGGCGCTGTCCCTGGATGTGGCCCTGGGGGTAGGGGGCATACCGCGAGGCCGGGTGCTGGAGGTCTACGGTCCGGAGGCATCGGGCAAGACCACCGTGGCCCTGCACATGGTAGCGGAGGCGCAGAGAAACGGCGGCATCGCTGCGTTCATCGATGCCGAGCACGCACTGGACCCGTCCTATGCCCGCCGCTTGGGTGTGGATGTGGACAACCTGCTCATTTCCCAGCCGGACACCGGCGAGCAGGCCTTGGAAATCGCGGAGGCCCTGGTACGCAGCGGGGCCGTGGACATCATCGTGGTGGATTCGGTGGCGGCGCTGGTGCCCAGGGCCGAGATCGAGGGCGAGATGGGCGACGCCCATATGGGACTCCAGGCCCGGCTCATGTCCCAGGCGCTGAGGAAACTAACCGGGGCGGTGGCCAAGTCCAAGACCACCACGGTGTTCATCAACCAAGTCCGCGAGAAAGTCGGCGTCGTGTTTGGCAATCCGGAAGTCACTCCGGGAGGCCGGGCCCTGAAGTTCTACGCCAGCATTCGCATGGAAGTCCGCAAGGTGGAAGCCATCAAACAAGGGTCTGAGACCATCGGCGCCCGTACTAGAGTGAAAGTGGTAAAGAACAAGCTGGCATCGCCGTTCAAGCAAGCTGAGTTTGACATCATCTTCGGGCAAGGTATTTCCCGGGAGGGCTCGGTCCTGGACATGGGGACGGAGCTGGGCATCGTCACCCGTAGCGGTACTTGGTATTCCTACCAGGACACCCGCATGGGCCAAGGCCGGGAGAATGCCCGGGAGTATCTGAAGCAGAACCCCTCGGTGACGGCAGACATCGACCAAAAGGTACGTGAGGCCTTGAAATTGGGTATGGTGAAGGCCCGGGGAGCCCAAGACGAGTGACCGGAGTGATGCCCGGATGGCCGCCACCTTCCGCCCGAGGGAGGCGCCTTGGAGCCTCGGAAGTTGCCCGGCCGGCCAGCCGGGGCCGGGCTACGGCAGCAGGAGATGGAGGCCGGTAGCGCAGCTTGACACCCACACCCGGTAGCAAAGGTTGGCCGCGAGTGCCCCCGGTTCCGCCGGGTGGGCGGTAAGCGCGTCCGGGCCGGTACGCCGGTGAAAGGTGTAGTGAGTAGATTTGGCCGAGCCCCCTCGGCCTTCTTGGTATACGGTAGGAGGTGACACACCATCCTGGATTCCGCGGTGACATTGATGCTGACGGCCCTGGCATTTTTGGCCCTGGGCTACATCACACGGAAATACATCGCCGAGGCCCGCATTGCCGCGGCAGAAGAGGAAGCCCGCAGCCTGGTGGAGGAAGCCCACAAAGAAGCCGAGGCTAAGAAGCGGGAGTTGCTGGTGGAGGCCAAGGACGAAGTCCACCGTCTGCGGGGCGAAGTGGATAAGGAGCACCGGGAGAGGCGGCAGGAGATCCAGCGCCAGGAGCGGCGGGTGCAGCAGAAGGAAGAGTCGCTGGACCGGAAAGTCGAAGGGCTGGAAAAGCGCGAAGAGGCACTGAACCGCCGGGAGAAGGAGCTGGAGCGCGGCCATGCCGGCCTGGTGGAGATCCGGGCCCGGCAGCTCGCCGAGCTGGAGCGGGTCTCCGGCCTCAGCACCGAAGAGGCCCGGCGCCTGATCCTGGCGCAAGTGGAAGAGGAGAGCAAGCTGGAAGCAGCCCTGCTGGTCCGGGATATCGAGGCCACGGCCCGGGAGGAAGCCGACCGCAGGGCCCGGGACATCGTTTCCCTGGCCATCCAACGCTGTGCCGCCGACCACGTGGCAGAGACCACGGTGAGCGTGGTGGAACTCCCCAACGACGAGATGAAGGGACGCATCATCGGCCGGGAAGGCCGGAACATCCGGACCCTGGAGACTCTGACCGGCATCGATCTCATCATCGACGATACCCCGGAGGCGGTGATCCTGTCAGGTTTCGATCCTATCCGCCGGGAAGTGGCCCGGGTGGCCTTGGAGAGACTGGTGGCCGATGGGCGCATCCATCCGGCCCGCATAGAGGAGATGGTGGATAAGGCCCAGAAGGATGTGGACACCCGCATCCGTGAAGCTGGCGAGCAGGCCACTTTTGACGCCAGCGTCCACGGCCTCCACGTCGACCTGGTAAAGCTGCTGGGCAGGCTGAAGTTCCGCACCAGCTACGGGCAAAACGTGCTCAAGCACTCGGTGGAAGTGGCGCACTTGGCGGCGGCCATGGCCTCTGAGCTGGGCGCCGACCCCGGCGTGGCCAAACGGGCGGGGCTGCTCCACGACATCGGCAAAG